>NZ_JAUBPN010000006.1:0-42571 GCF_036700745.1 Microcoleus sp. S36a_B3
CATTAGTCATTAGTCATTAGTCATTAGTCATTAGTCATTAGTCATTAGTCATTAGTCATTAGTCATTAGTCATTAGTCATTAGTCATTAGTCATTAGTCATTAGTCATCAGTGCTGTCGCCTCCGAGCTTTCCGTACAACGTCATCAGGAAGAAGGAAGAAGCGATGGCTGTCACAAGCTGGCTATGCCAATTTCCCACTAAATTTAATAAAGTAGCAAAAATAGCAGAAGTTTCTCTCAAGTATGCCCATCTATCTTTCAGCGCTACTGTTCGGGACATCGTTGAAGCAAGTCACAACGGTGATTTTTTTTTTGACCGCAGATGATAGCAGATTAACGCAGATTATTTTGAGGATTTCTGGGTTTATTTGCGATATTTTTCCTTCTGCATATTCTTTTTGACAACCCACAATATAAACCAAATAACAATAATCACCACAACTATTTTGGAAACCGGGTCTAGATATTCCTCTACCAGCGTATAATTTTGCCCTAGTTTATATCCGGCAAAAGTCAGGAAACTTACCCATAAAAGAGTGCCTCCTGTTGAGTATAGTAAAAAAGGAATTAAAGGCATATTATTGATGCCAGCGGGCAGGGAAATCAGGGTGCGAACTCCCGGTACGAGGCGACACAAAAACACGGCTTTGTTGCCGTGTCTGGTAAACCATCTATTTGCTTTGTCAATATCGGCGCCGGATACTGTGATCCATTTGCCGTATTTGTCGGCTAAATCCCTCAAGCGTTCTTCGCTCAATAATTTACCTGCATAGTACCAGGGAAGCGCGCCCAGAATTGTACCGATCGTACCTGCTGCGATCGCCGGCGACAACTGCATATCGCCCTTGAATGCGGTGAATCCTGCCAGGGGCATAATCAATTCTGAGGGTATGGGCGGGAAAAGGTTTTCCAAAAACATCAATAGGCCTATTCCCAGATAGCCCATCGACTCCATTGTGCTAGTTATCCATTCAACCATTTTGATTTAATAATTGGTAAGAGGTACAGTCATTAGTCATTAGTCATTAGTCATTAGTCATTAGTCATGTTTTTGTGTCTCAGAAAGTCCAACGTCCAACGTCATGTTTTGCCAGCTTAAGAGTTCGCGAACGTTATTAGTTATCAGGAAGAAGTCATCAGGAAGAATAAACAATGAATTGCTCGTTCCCAGGCAAAGCCTGGGAACGCATATATAGAATAGAGGCTCGGCCTCGACTCCGAACCAGGGATGTAGAGCCTCCGTCTATTCATTCCTAGGCTCGGCCTAGGAACGAGGAGCTATGATTAAGTTCCCGAAGTCCAGGAGTTGGTGTACTCAATTTGCTCGGCTGTCAAGGTATCAATGTGAATTCCCATTGCTTCCAATTTGAGACGCGCAATTTCCTTGTCAACATCAACAGGAATTGAATGAATTCCTGCTTCTAACTTGCCTTGGTTTTTGACTAGATATTCAGTGGCTAAAGCTTGGTTAGCAAAGCTCATATCCATGACGGCGCTAGGATGTCCTTCGGCTGCTGCCAAGTTGATCAAACGGCCTTCGCCCAAGACAATAACCGACTTGCCATTGTTGAGGCGGTATTCTTGGGTGAAAGAGCGAACTGTTTTCACGTCGGTGCTTTTTGCGCCGAGGGATTTGAGGTCGATTTCAATGTCAAAGTGACCGGAATTGCAAACCATTGCGCCATCTTTCATGGTGTCGAAATGTTCGGCACGGATGACGTGTTTGTTGCCGGTAACGGTGATGAAGATATCGCCGACTTGTGCTGCTTCGTCCATTGGCATGACGCGGAAACCGTCCATCACTGCTTCGATCGCCCGAATCGGATCGATTTCGGTGACAATTACGTTAGCGCCCATGCCGCGGGCGCGCAGTGCCGTGCCTTTGCCGCACCAGCCGTAACCTGCAACCACAATATTTTTGCCGGCCAACAAGATGTTGGTAGCCCGGATAATGCCATCTAGGGTAGATTGACCGGTGCCGTAGCGGTTGTCGAAGAAGTGCTTGGTGTCTGCGTCGTTGACGTTCATGGCGGGGAAAGTCAGCACGCCGTCTTTCAACATGGCCCGCAGGCGCACGATGCCGGTGGTGGTTTCTTCGGTGGTTCCGATCAAGTCGGCAATTTGGTTCGGGCGGTGCTGGATCAGGGCTGCTACTACGTCGCTGCCGTCGTCGATGATGATGTTGGGGCGGTGGTCGAGGGCTGTGTTAACGTGCCGTTCGTAGGTAGCCGCGTCTTCTCCTCTGAGGGCGAAGACGGAAATGCCGTAGTCTTCAACTAAGCAAGCGGCTACGTCATCTTGGGTGCTTAAGGGGTTGCTAGCGATGAGTAGAGCGTCTGCGCCGCCCATTTTCAGGGCGATCGCCAAATGGGCTGTTTCTGTGGTTACGTGGCAGCAAGCTGAAATACGGATGCCTGCGAAGGGCTTTTCTTTAGCGAAGCGTTCTTGAATTTGGCGCAATACTGGCATTTCGCGGCCGGCCCACTCGATGCGTTGCTTCCCCAAGGGGGCGAGGGACAAGTCTTTTACTTCGTGTTTAATCTTGACGGATGTAGCTACCATGTATGTTATTTTCCAGAAATCATCAAACTCTGTTAGTTTTAGCAGATTTACCTATCTGCGGGCAAGTGCTAGGATTTTATTCGATCGCCCTGCACGCTGCTAATCTTAAATTTTGATGGTATTCGATCGACCAATTTGCGATCGTAGCCGGGGTTCACCAGCACAGCAGAGTCAGTCAATTTTAGATTAAAAAATTGAATAATCAGAGATTTACTCCACAGATGGATCTGGGATATTTAAATGTGGCAGACAATTTCGGTCTAGGGCGGAGTCAATCTTTTTTGTCAGCGCGGCGTTCTTGGACTATATGAATAATCGAAGGCACAAAAGAAAGTACAATTATTCCGCAAACAATCGGCAGTAAATATTCATCAACTCTCTCAGGAGGAATCATCTTTCCCAAATAGAAACCCATCAGCGTTAACCCCACCGTCCACAAAAACCCACCGATCAGGTTATAAAACATAAAAGTTTTGTATTTCATTGCCGCCACTCCCGCCACTATCGGGGCAAATGTGCGGACAATTGGCGTAAATCTCGCCAGTACAACAGCTTTTTGACCGTGTTTTTCGTAAAAATTTTCGGTTTTTTCTAAATATTCTTTTTTAAACAGCCACGAATCTTCCTGATTAAATAAGCGGCGACCCCAACGGTGTCCGGTTGCATAGCCAACATTATCGCCAGCCACAGCGCAGACAAAACACCCAAAAATTAGCGTCCAAATATTCAGAGAGTTGGGCCCGGACGCTACAATTCCAGCAGCAAACAACAAGCTGTCTCCCGGCAGAAAAAAACCGAACAGCAATCCAGATTCGGCGAACACAATACCCCAAATCCCCAAATAACCGAAGGTTTTAATCAGTTGCTGCAAATCAAAATTCATTTTTTTGTTTTTCCGGGGAATTAACTAATATCATGTCCGCTCGATTATATAAACAGTAGATAATGGATTCTTTCGATATAGTTATCGGCTATTGCACCCTCCCGAAGCACCGGTGCGCCGGACAAAAACTAGGGCGGCGGTGGCGATTCAAGCGTCGTGAGGTATGCCCTATGCCGGATAGTACCTCATTTTTCGCTTGAAAGGCTATATCGTACACCATTCTCAATAAACTTATAAAAACCGTGTTTCTGAACGAGAGATATAGGCTTTGATGCTATATCTTCGGTCAGAAACCCGGTTTTTGCCACAGGTGCAATATCTCAGTTCGATCGAACACTTGAGGACGAGTCAGTTTTGAATTTTGAATTTTGAGTTGGGAGATTGGGAGAGTGGGAGAGTGGCAAAAATCCTCTTGCTTCCGACTTCACGCTTGACGACTTCCATTTCTATTCTTCATTCAAGCAAAAGGCGAGCCGATTTCCCATCAGCGCGCCTGCCGGTTATATGATTGCTTGTTAAACGGAATGTAGTCGGTCGTCCCCGTTGAAACACAATTAGGAAGCTGCTTTGCTAGCGCGACGGCGGCGTGCTGCAATTAATCCGCCCAAGCCTAGAGCCAAACCAGTCATTGTCATCGGTTCGGGAACTGTTGCGCTCACGGTGAAGTCTTGGAAGTCTTTGTCGTTACCGTTACCGGCATCGTCAAAGCCGATGGTTGCGCCGTTCAACAGAGAACTTGCTCCGTTTGTGTAATTTTTAGCAGCTTTGAAGGTGTTCGTTGTGTCTTTGTCGAGTGCGTTCAAAAGTGACGACCCGCCAAACACGGCTTGCTGCTTCTTGCCGACGTTCAAGGAAGAGGTTGAGTAGACAGTGCCCGCGCTAGCGCCATTGTAGAGGCTGCTGAGTCCCAAACTGTAAACTTTATTTGCCAGGAATTGAAACGTTACGGGGCCTGAAGCGACTGTATTGCCGGAGGTTCCTCTCCATTCGTTAGAGTCACCGTTGTCTGAGGCTTTAGTTTCCGAGAACAGCGTGCTGACTAGAGATGCCACCGACTTGTTTACTTCGTAGATTCCCAAAGAGGAGGTATACGCACCGTGAGATTCTAGGAAGTTAAATGTGACATTTGTATCTTCGTTGAAGCTGATGCCGCTGGTGCCAAAGGAGAAGGCATGAGCTGGAGCTGCTGCGCCCAACATAGCTGTGACGGCTGCGGTAGCTGTTAGGGCGGATAAAATTTTGGTATTCATAAAAAAAGCTCGGTAAGTGGGAAACTCAGAGACTTCAGTTCTGAGAGGAAAACGGCTCGGCGATTTCAATCGCCTTGAATCCCCTTTCGGGGTCGGAGAGGGAATTTAATTAACCTCTCCGATGAGGTATGGTTGCCTCAAACTCCCATTTCTGGGGTAAAGTTAGCTTCGCCAATGTTATAAAGGCTTGTTAGACTTGCAGCACTGTCTCAGTGACTTTAAGACTGTTTAACTGCAAATGACAGAGCAGGGAACTAGCGTCGCATTCGCCCGGTGTCGTGACCCAAATAACGTAGTCAGTTAAGACTTAGGCTGGTCAGAATAGCTTGTAAGACACTTGTCTTGCAAGCTCAGTGTCTTTAGACCTGAGTTCCTGACAATCTGATTTCTTTTGCCTTGTGCGACTACTTCAATATATTTATTATGCAACACTTTTTGGTCTTTGTGGCACTTGAGGTGAATTTTGACAGACTCTTTATGAAGGCTTTACACATCCTTTACAAATGCTGTCTGTCCCATTGGCATTCTGGGGGATCGCTCCTTAAAAGCACACAAAATAATTATAACTATTGTGGCTTGAAACCTTGCTGTAGCAAGCAGGAAGGCATGGCACTGCCAATTTTATTTGGGTCTGGTTTATGCTGATTTTTTATTTTAGTCACCGTCCGGGCGATCGACAACTAACACTTACGTATAAACACGGGGAGACGCGCGCCAACGGAGAGTTGAAAAAGGTTGGTATTAACCAGAAACTGGGAATTTTTGTTGTTTTGGGACTTGTGTAGGGGAGTGCAAGTAGTCGATCTATCGGGCAAATTACGTACAAGCTACGATCGCCCTAGTTTACTTATTTTGGTTCAATTTAAGGGTTTCAGCGCTCCGATAAAACCCAAAGATGCGATCGAGAGGAGATGAATGCAGCTTTAAGCGGTCAAAAAGCGAATTCCCTCTCAACAAATATCCTATGTAGAAAATCTGGGGAGGGCCTAATTGCGATCGACCGCATCAAAACAAACCGCTGTAGCGTTCCTCGGCCCAAGGTTCGCCCCTGCGGTGGTAGCCGTTGCGTTCCCAAAACCCGAGTTGTTCGGCTTCTGTAAACTCTAGGCCGTTAATCCATTTCGCGCTTTTCCAGGCGTAGAGGTGGGGGACTACCAGCCGCATCGGGCCGCCGTGGTCTGGGGATAGGGGTTCGCCGAAGACGGTGTGGGCGAAAAAGTTTTCTTCTCTGATCAAGTCGGCGATCGCAATGTTGGTGGTGTAGTCGCCGTAGCAGTGTTCGAGGACGTACATAGCCGAGCGATCGACTTCTACATAGTTCATAAAATCTGTGACTTTGACTCCAGTCCACTGCACGTCGAGTTTTGACCACCGGGTGACGCAGTGAAAATCGGCAGTAAAGTTGCTTTGGGGCATGGCCTGGAAGTCTGACCAAGTGAAGGTTTTTGGTTTTACCAATCCCCAAACTTTAAATTCCCAACTCTCAATGCTGACGGAGGGTGTATCCCCGTAAGTCAGCACGGGAAAGCCGTTGGCGAGGTATTGGCCCGGAGGGACGCGATCGCTGTTTTCTGGTTCTGGCTTGCGAAAAAATTTGCCTTGCATTGATTGGCGCTCTACAGTAACTGACTGCAATCCTCAGTATATAGCGGTTCTCAAAAAAGTGAGGTCTACCCTATGCCCACGGAGGCCACGGAGGCCACGGAGCCCTATGCCGGATAGTACCTCATATAAGAGCTTGAAAAGCTATATGCAAATCAGGGCCCATCACAATTCATCACTACTTATTCACACTAAAAAATACGCATATTTTACCTGATTCCCACTTAAATCTGCCTTTGGATAGATCTTTGGCTAAAAATTAAAAAAATCTTGTTTTTGCTTATTAATTCTTTAACCTTAAATTTTATCGCAATTAATGGTGCCTTGCCTAAAATTTGATGTATCGTTACAATAGGCTCATATTTCAAATATCAAAAATAGATGAGGTAAAAACCATGCTCGTAAGTTGCTTGATTCCGTTGACTGTCTGCTTGATTGCTTGGTGGGTGACTGCCGGGACTGACAACAGAACGCTAGACGGGATTCCGGCTCCGCTAGCTGCAATTGTTGGAGTGTGTTCGTTAATTTGGTTGGTGGCGGTGTGTCCTTGGCCTATTAAACTCGCTTTAGTTGTGGCGGTGCTGATTGTGGCTAGAGCTTACCTGCAAAATATTTTGAATGCAGGCTGAATTTTTAGGGCGACGGCTTTTAGATTTGCCGAAGCTCTATTGTCGGGTGCTGCTACTTGGTGGTTGAAATTTTCACTATATTTTTACAGGGTCGCAACGAAAGAAACAACCCCAAAATTGGTGAAATTCAATTTAGATATGTCGGTTAAAAATTAGAAGATAAAGCTTGTGGTTCGAGCGGAGACAATATAACGTGCGCCACAAGCATCCTACTACATATTGAGCGAGTAAAATGGCGAGCTGTTAAATTGGTAAACGATTGATATCTTTATTAGAACCAATTACTACCATCACCTCGCCCTTGCTCAAACGTTGGCTCGGCTGTGGATTGATCTCGAACTTGTCGGTGCGACCGACTGCTAGCAAGTTCAAACCATACCTGCGCCGGAGTTCCAAATCCGAAATTGTTTTACCGTCAAACTTTTCTGGAACGAGCAACTCAACTATGCTGTGATCTGGGTCGAGATCAAAGCGTTCTAAAATGCTGGGTTTTGTAAGAATTCGGGCCAAAGAGTGGCCCATTTCTCGTTCTGGAAAAACCACATGATCTGCGCCGACTTTTTTCAAAATTTTCAAGTGAGTTTCCGAGGAAGCTTTAGCTATTACGTGACTTACCCCGCCTTCCTTAAGATTTAGGGTGGTGGTAATGCTTTCTGCTAGGTAATTGCCGATCGCCACAATCACCGTTTCAAATTCAAATATACCTGCTCCCCTAAGAGCGCTAGGCTCAGTAGAATCTAACTGTAAAACGTGAGCAGCTATACGATCGTTCAAAGCTTGAGCTACTTTTTTTTCGTCGGTGTCAACCGCGAGAACTTCGTAACCCAAGTCATGCAGGGTCGAACACACAGCTTTGCCAAAGCGTCCCAAACCAATAACTGCAAACTGCTTGTTATCGACGCGCAAACCGCTAAAAAAATTCAAAGATGACAGGTTCACTCAATATCCAGCGCTGAAAGTCTTGCTTTTTAAATTGTCGCAAAGACAGCGCCGCCTCCTTTTGATTTGTGACTAAATAGTAAAAGTTGATTTGGGTTGTCACCCATTGTTTAGATTATCAGGAAGTAGGCAGGATTTTTTTATCCCACTAACAAACTTTCCTCAGCATACTTAAAAGACCTGGGTTTTGGGTCGCCGAATGCAGCGCTCATCAGCAGCAGCACTCCAACCCGACCTATGTACATTGTAGCAATCAAAATCAACTTACCGATCGCTGAAAGCTTGGCTGTAATCCCTGTGGAAAGACCGACCGTGGCAAAAGCTGAA
Source organism: Microcoleus sp. S36a_B3 (assembly GCF_036700745.1). Taxonomy (NCBI): domain Bacteria; kingdom Bacillati; phylum Cyanobacteriota; class Cyanophyceae; order Oscillatoriales; family Microcoleaceae; genus Microcoleus; species Microcoleus sp. S36a_B3. The sequence goes on from NZ_JAUBPN010000006.1 coordinate 8,193, forward strand.
ACTGCTTCATACAGCGCTGCGATAAATTCTACTTGGGGATTGGTCAGCTCGATTAAAATTGCAGATGTGAACGCGACCAACAGGGAACCGAAGACTACGCTAATGGTTTTCAGAATCATTGCTGGCGGGATTTGACGCTGATAGCACTCCACATCTTCCTGACCTTCGATAACTGCTGTGGTACAGCAAAACAATATCCTAAAAGTTGTGGTTTTGATTCCGCCGCCGGTACTGCCAGGACTGGCACCGATAAACATCAGCGCGATAGTCAGAAATAGCGCGGCTTCGCTCATTTTGCCAATGTCAATTGTATTGAATCCCGCCGTGCGGGGAGTAACAGATTGAAACCAAGCTGCCATCACCTTTTGCGGAAAATTGAGAGGACCGAAAGTTGCTGGGTTGTTGTATTCCAGCACCAAAAAGGCTAGCGTTCCTAAAATTAAAAGAACGGCAGTTGTACTGGTAACGACTTTGAAATTTAGGGAAAAAACTGTGCAGATAGGGCTTTTGTTGAACCGATCTCGCACCCACAGGTACATTTCCATAATTACTTGATAGCCGATTCCCCCAAATATGATTAAACCGCCGACAGTGAAGTTAACAATAGGCGAATTGATGTAGCCGATCAAATTATCTGAGTAGAGGCTAAAGCCGGCGTTGTTAAAGGCATTAACGCTGTGAAATATGGCCGACCACACGCCCTCTTTAAATCCGTATTGGGGGACGAAAACCGACATCAGCAAAAACACTCCTGTTAATTCAAACAAAAGTGTTGTTGCTAGAATTGACTGCACGAGTTGTACTACGCCGGCTAGCCCGGATTTGTCGAGAGATTGTTGCAGGGCAATTTTGTCTTTCAAGCCAAAGCGGCGGCCCAATAACAGCAGCAAGAAAGTCGTGGCTGTCATGTAGCCCAAGCCTCCTATTTGCACCAGTAAAACTAGGCACAGTTGTCCCCAAAAAGAGTAATGTTTTCCGACATCCACAACCGACAAGCCTGTGACGCAAACAGCGGAAGTCGAGGTGAAGAGTGCTGTGATGGGATTGTTCCAAGTTCCATCGATTGTGGAAAAAGGCATCATCAGTAGTAGAGCACCTGCGGCGATGACGGCGAGAAAGCCCAAAGCAATGGTTCGCGAGACAGTCATTCGATTTTAGATTTTAGATTTTAGATTGTAGATTGTAGATTTTAGAGGGAATCGACAAATCGATTTGAGATTTGAGATTTTTCGATTTGAGAGGAAACCGACAAATCTATCCAGGGGTATAAATAAGGATATCTCGGTCTGGGGAATGCCGATCGACCGATCGCACCAAATCGCCACATTCCATGACAACATCGGGAAAATAACGGTAGAATTCCTTTAATAACTTGCGATCTGGCGATGACATCAACACTTTACCAGCAAATTCAGGAACTCTACGACGCTTCTAGCGGTTTGTGGGAACAGGTGTGGGGCGAACATATGCACCACGGTTACTACGGCGCGGATGGGAATTTGAAAAAAGAGCGCCGACAGGCTCAGATAGATTTGATCGAAGAATTGCTAGGCGAGGCTGGAGTACCGTCAGAGAAGGCACTCTGCGAACCTTACCGCATTTTAGATGTCGGTTGCGGAATCGGCGGTAGCACGCTTTATTTGACTCAAAAGTTTAGTTCGATCGCCCAAAATAATTTAAAGTCGGATGGTGAGGTCGATCGAGATTTTGGGCGATCGACCGCAGAAAACAAAACGGGCGCTAGCGTGATGGCCACCGGCATCACCCTGAGTCCGGTACAGGCCAACAGAGCGACTGAACGCGCTAAAATTGCAGGACTCGAAAGCAATGTTAACTTTTTAGTAGCAGATGCTTTGAATATGCCTTTTCCTGACGAGTCCTTCGACTTAGTTTGGTCCCTCGAAAGTGGCGAACATATGCCCGACAAAATTAAGTTTTTGCAGGAATGCTGTCGCGTGCTCAAGCCGGGAGGAACTTTGATGTTAGCAACTTGGTGTCACCGCCCGGTGGGAGAAACGGCGGGAGAATTAACTGATGCAGAGAGAAAGGAGTTGGCAGAAATTTACCGGGTTTATGCTTTACCTTACGTGATTTCTTTGCCGGAATATGAGGAAATTGTCCGCAGTTTGCCTTTTACAAATATTCGCAGCGCTGATTGGTCAAAAGCAGTTGCTCCTTTTTGGGATGTGGTGATCGATTCTGCTTTGACTCCGAGCGCAATTTGGGGTTTGCTGACTAGCGGTTGGACAACTGTTCAAGCTGCACTTGCTCTAGGATTGATGAGTCGGGGATATCAGAGCGGATTGATTCGTTTCGGACTGATTTGTGCTGTAAAATAAATCAGAAGGAAGAGGGAAGAAGGAAGAAGGAAGTTCGGCAACGAGCAATGTACGGGATGTAACGGATGTAACGGATGTAACGGATGTAACGGATGTAAGTCCGTCGGAAGAGGGAAGAAGGAAGAGGGAAGAAGGAAGAGGGTTCGGTCGATGATATTTATGGCGACAAGTTCAATTAAGTAAGGTGGATAATTTCCACTTTACTTAATATTATTTCTGGTGCGTTTGTAGGATTTATGGGCAACGATTCGATTGATAAGTCTTGGATTGATAAAGATAAAGATGGCTCGGCTCCGCAAAGCTGGGTGAGGGCATTTTGGGAGTTTTCTCGGCCGCATACGATTGTGGGGACTACGTTGAGCGTGCTGGCTTTGTACGCGATCGCCCAAAGCGCACAACTGTTTGTGAATCCTATATTTTTGCCCCTAGCTTGTGCTTGGTTGGCTTGCATTTGCGGCAATATTTATATTGTGGGATTGAACCAGTTAGAAGATGTTGAAATTGATAAGATTAATAAGCCGTATTTGCCGATCGCCTCTGGAGCATTTTCTCAAAAAACTGGGGAATTAATTGTAGCTGTAACTGGAATTTTGGCAATTTTGATAGCTGTTTTGCAAGGGCCGTTTTTGCTGGCTACAGTTGGTGTTAGTTTGGCGATCGGGACTGCTTATTCTCTGCCGCCAATTCGGCTGAAACGGTTTCCTTTTTGGGCGGCGCTGTGCATTTTCACGGTGCGGGGGGCGATCGTAAATCTAGGGTTATTTTTACACTTTAATTGGGTGTTGGGTTTGGGAAGGGCGAAAAGCGCTTTTTCCGGCTGGAGTTTGGAGAGTGTGTCTTTTGCGATTCCTGCAGAAGTTTGGGTGCTGACGGTGTTTGTGGTGGTGTTTACTTTTGCGATCGCCATTTTCAAAGATATCCCCGATATGGAAGGCGACAAGCAATACAATATTACTACGTTTACGATTGAGCTGGGCAAGCCGGCCGTCTTTAATTTGTCTCGCTGGGTGTTGACAGTTTGCTATTTGGGCGCGACTTTGGCGGGAGTCATTGTTTTGTCTAATGTTAATTTAATATTTTTGGCAGTTTCTCATTTGACGGCTTTGGGTTTGATGTGGTTTTGGAGCGCGAAAGTTGATTTGGATGAGCAAAAAGAAATTGCGGATTTTTATCAGTTTATCTGGAAGTTGTTTTTCTTAGAATATCTGATTTTTCCAGCAGCTTGTTTGTTAGGGTAAATGAAGGAAGTTCGGCAGCGGATTTTGTAGCGGATGTAACGGATGTAACCGATTTAAGGGAGGTCATTTCAGAACCGATTTTGTAATCACTTTAATAAATTTAAAGGATTTAACAATGTTGAGGGAAGAAGGAAGGAAGAGTTAACAGATTAGAATAAGTTGCCAATTACAAGTTAGCGAACTCCCAAACAACAAAGATAACTATGGCTTCTAAGAAAAAACTGCAAAAATCTGCCGTTAAACAGAGTGCTGAAGACTGTTTGAAAAGAGCTTGGGAACATCACCAAGCGGGGCGTTTGTTAGAAGCTGAAAATTTGTACCGGCAAATCGTAGAAGTCGAGCCGGATTCAGCAAACGTGCTTTGTTTGTTGGGAATAGCGCTGAGACAGCAGGGAAAAGTTGCTGAGGCGATCGACTTTTACGATCGCGCGATCGCCCAAAACCCCGATTTTGTAGAAGCACATTTAAATAAAGCTCATGTTTTGCTGGATGTTGGCGAATATCAAAGGGCGATCGCCAGTTACGAACAAGTTATCAAAATACAGCCAAATTCCGCACTCGCCTGCAATAAATTGGGCTGGCTCAAACAGCAATTAGGCGAAACAGACGCGGCAATTGTATATTACCAAGCAGCGCTTAAACTCGATCCAAACCTGGTAGAAGCCGCCCACAATTTAGGTAAAGTTTTTACAGAAAAAAATCAATTCGACGATGCAGAAACCTGTTATTTGCACGCTTTAAAAATAAATCCTAAATTGACATATTCTCTGCTAGGCTTGGGTAGAGTTTTGCAGCAGCAAAATAAATTAACCGAAGCTCTCACCTGCTACCAGCAAGCTGTAGAAATAGAACCGCAAAATCCCGACGCGCAAAATAATATCGGAGCATTTTATCACGAACAAGGCAATACAAAAGCAGCCATAGACCACTACCGACAAGCATTAAGCTTAAAGCCTGACTTCGTGGATGCTATTAACAACCTCGGACACGCCTTGGTGGATTTAGGCAATTTTCAAGAAGCTTTTTATTGTCACCGTCGAGCCTTGGAATTACAGCCAGACAACGCCACCGCACACCTCGAATTTAGTTTAACTTTACTGTTGTTCGGAGATTATCAGCGCGGTTTTGCTGAATACGAATGGCGGTGGCGCACTCCGACACTGCAACCGAGGCAATTTCTACAGCCGCTTTGGGATGGTTCGGATTTGCAGGGAAAAACTATTTTACTGCACGTCGAACAAGGCTTGGGCGATTCGATTCAGTTTATTCGCTACGCGCCAATTCTTCGCAGCCGAGGCGCTAAAATTATGGTGGCTTGCTATCCAGAACTGATGCGGTTGTTTGCGACTGTTGCCGGGATTGAATATTTATCAGTTAGTTTTGAGGGTTTACCAGTATTTGACTTTCACGCACCGCTGATGAGTTTACCCAGAATTTTGGGGACAACTCTCGAAACAATTCCCGCAAATATTCCTTATTTGACTCCGCCTGCTGAGTGCAAATTTGCGCTGGCTTCTGATGCCAAATTTAAGGTGGGAATTGTGTGGGCGGGGAATCCAACCAGGCGGAAAGACAATCAGCGATCTTGCAGTTTGAGCGATTTTATTCCGTTGTTTGAGGTGGCGGGAATCGCTTTTTATAGTTTACAAAAAAACTTGTCCGAGAGCGATCGCACTTTGCTCAACCATCACTTGGTGCCGGATTTAAGCCCGCACCTGAACGACTTGGCTGATACGGCTTCTGCTATATCTCAACTGGATTTGGTGATTAGTGTCGATACTTCTGTCGCGCACTTGGCTGGTGCTTTGGGAAAACCGGTTTGGGTGCTGCTTTCTTTTGCACCTGACTGGCGCTGGCTGCTGGATCGCGAAGACAATCCTTGGTATCCAACTGCTAGGCTTTTTCGTCAAAGTCAGCCACAAAATTGGCAACAATTGTTTCAGGATGTGCAGGCGGCTTTGAGTTTGTTGGCGATCGCCAATTCTACTACTTATTCCGAGGATGGTGCAAAAAATTTGTCCCTCGCAAAGACAGTCGATGCTGCAGCGCTGGAAATGACAAATCCTAGCTTGGTTGAGGATAGCCAAAAAATATTTTTGACAGCGGGCGAAGCGCTGGCCAACCGCGTAGCAATCGAGCAAATGCCGCCAATTGAAACATCTATTACTAGGGCTGCTAATGGGGAAAATTCGGTTGTTTTAGAGGATATGTTGCAGCAAGCCGAAAAGTTGATGGAAACAGGCGACAAGCAAGAAGCGATCGCCCTTTACGAACAAATCATATTTCTCGATCCAAATTGCGTGCAAGCCCGGATTAATTATGGTTTTCTCAAACAAGAAAATGGCGAGTTAGATGCAGCTATTCCGCATTACCGAGAAGCTTTAGCCCTCGATCCAAATATTCCTCAAACAGCTTACAATTTGGCAAAAATTTTTGAGGAACAAGGTCAAGTCGCAGAGGCGATCGCATATTACGAACAAGCCCTCGTCGCAGATCCTGATTTCGTACCCGCACTGATAAATTTAGCGGTGGCGCTGCAAGAAAAGGGCGAACTTTTAGAGGCTGTTAACCTCTACCGGCGGGCGCTGGAAATTAACCCACACAGTTGGGAAGCTTACAACAATCTGGCAACTGTTTTGCAAGAACAAGGCAATTTAGAAGATGCCCTAGAATATTATCACAAAGCTCTCGAATTGCTGCCGGATTTTGTGGAAGCTATTAACAATTTAGGCAGGACTTTTCTGGAAAAAGGCGCGGTAGAAGAGGCGATCGCCTGCTACAAACGGGCGATTGTTTTGAATCCAGATCATGCTAGCGCTCACCTCAATTTGTCCTTGGCTTTGCTGTTGGCGGGAGATTTGGAAAATGGTCTGGCGGAGTACGAGTGGCGCTGGAAAATTAATGAATTTAAAATCGGTCATTCCTGTTTTTTAGCTGGGCCGGGAAATACAGTGGCGGCGAGAGAATACCGGCCGCTGTGGGATGGTTCCGATTTGCAGGGAAAAACTATTTTGCTGCACGCCGAACAAGGTTTGGGCGATTCGATTCAGTTTATCCGCTACGCTGCGATTGTAAAGAATAAAGGCGGTAGGGTAATTGTTGGCTGTTATCCGCAATTGCAACGTTTGTTTGCAACGGTTGACGGGATTGATTTGCTAATAGTTAGAGGCGAGCCGCTGCCGGAATTTGACGTGCAAGTGCCGATGTTGAGTTTGCCCTATGTTCTGGGTACAACGGTGGAAACAATCCCGGCAAATACTGCTTATTTATCTGGGAATGCGGGTGCTAAATTTGGGCTTTTGCCGGGAAGAAATTTGAAAGTTGGGATTGTCTGGGCGGGGAATCCCAAACACCGCAAAAATATGCAGCGTTCTTGCAGTTTAAGTCAGTTTCTACCGCTTTTGGACGTTTCGGGGGTAAGTTTTTACAGCTTGCAGAAAGAGGTTTCTGAGGTCGATCGCGCGCTGTTGAATCGAACTCCAATCGTCGATTTGAGCTGGGATTTTGGGGATTTGGCCGATACTGCTGCTGCGATCGCCGAATTGGATTTAGTGATAGCCGTCGATACCGCTGTCGCCCATTTGGCGGGCGCTTTGGGTAAACCGGTGTGGATTTTGCTGGCGTTTTCGCCGGATTGGCGGTGGCTGTTGGAGCGCGAAGACAGTCCTTGGTATCCGACGGCGCGGCTGTTCCGGCAGGCTCAGCGGGGCGACTGGGAGGGCGTTTTTGACCGGGTGGCGCAATCTCTGGGCCGCCTGGTTTCCGCAGCCTACGTGCCTTCGGCGGCGGCGGATGCAGAGTTTCGCTCTGGCCGAAATTTGCAGGTGCAGCGCAATTTTGGCGGTGCGATCGAATGTTACGAGCGGGCGCTACGGATCGATCCAAATTACGCCGCCGCCCACAGCAATTTAGGCGTTGTCAAACAGCAGGTTGGGCGCTTGACAGAGGCGATCGCGCACTACAAAAAAGCGCTAGAAATCGACGGGAATTTGGCGGAAACTGCGAGCAATTTGGGCAGCGCGCTGGCGGAAGCAGGGGAGAAAGCAGAGGCGATCGCACAATACCAGCGGGCGCTGTCTTTGAACCCGAATTGCGCCGAAGCGATGATTAATTTGGGGCTGCTGCGGGAAGAAGAAGGGAATGTGAGTGAGGCTGTAAAGCATTACCAGCAAGCGATTCAAGTCAATCCTGATTGCGCGGCGGCTTATTTGAATTTGGGAATTGCTTTGGAGAAACAAGGGGAGGAATCGGGCGCGGATTACGATCGCGCGATCGCAAATTACGAACGGGCGATCGAGCTCGATCCCAATTATTTCGACGCTTTGCACAACTTAGCATACGCCTCGATCCGGCAGGGCCGAGTTGCAGATGCGATCGCCTATTACGAACGAGCTCTGGCGCTGCAACCCGATTTGGCAGCAACCGATCTGGCTTTTGGGAATTGGCTGTCAAACCAAGATAAGTTAGATGAGGCTCTAGTCTTTTGCCAGCAAGCGATTGAGAAATTTCCCGCCAGTGCGGGCGCTCGCTGCAATCTGGCAATTGTCTTGCACAAACAAGGTAAAATTCAAGATGCGATCGCCTGCTACCACCAAGCTTTGAGCCTGAAATCCGACTTTCCCGAAGCTTTGAACAATCTCGCTAAAGCTTTTGAGGAAGCGGGAAAAACGGCGGAGGCGATGGATTGTTACAATCGGGCGATCGAACTCAAACCCGGTTATCTCAATTCTCTCAACGGTTTGGGAAACATTCTGCACCAAAGCGGACAATTTGCAGATGCTGTCAACTATTACGATCGAGCCGTTCAACTCAATATTGCCAGCTCAGAATCTCACCTAAATTTAGCTTTAGCATTGCTGCTGGCGGGAGAATTTCAGCGCGGTTTTGCCGAGTACGAATCCCGGCTAGTAGTTGAAAAAAAACAGTTCCCGCAATACAACTTTCTCCAGCCGATTTGGGACGGCAAAGATTTGGATGGAAAAACAATTTTGCTTTGCCCGGAACAGGGTTTAGGCGATGCAATTCAATTTATCCGCTACGCAGAATTAGTTAAGCAAAAAGGCGGCCGGGTAATAGTTTGGTGTTTGCCGCACTTGCAGCGCTTGTTTGCACGAGTTGCGGGAATCGATCAGTTGATAATTAGTCCAGAAGCAGCGCCGGATTTTCAAGTTCGCGCGCACCTCATGAGTTTGCCGCACCTTCTGGGAACAACCTTAGAAAGTATACCCGCCCGGGTTCCTTATTTAGCTCCGCCTCCCGGCGGGGAATTTACTTTCAACCAAACTGCTAATTTGAAAGTAGGGATTGTCTGGTGCGGCAATACTAACAATTCACAAAATAAAGTGCGATCGTTTCCGCTCAATTTGTTCGCCAAAATATTAGATATTCCCGGAGCAGATTTTTACAGTTTGCAAAAGGAAATGACAGCAGAAGAACGCGCTTTGTTGGAGCAAATGCCCGCAACAGATTTAAGCTCTTATTTGCACGACTTTGCCGATACTGCGGCTGCAATATCGGCTCTAGATTTAGTGATTTCGGTGGATACTTCTGTGGCGCACTTGGCCGGTGCTTTGGGTAAGCCGGTGTGGATTTTGCTGTGTTTTGTGCCGGATTGGCGGTGGATGTTGGAACGGGAAGATAGCCCTTGGTATCCGACGGCGCGCTTGTTTCGCCAGTCAACAGCACAAGATTGGGAAGGAGTTTTAGAAGTGGTTGGTTTGGCGCTCCGAGAAAGAGTTACTCAGCATCAGGAATCTCAACCAATAATACAAACTCAGCTTAATTTTGACTTGGCTAAGCAACAGTTCGATCTGGGAAATCTGCTGAAGTCGCAAGGAAAATTTATTGAGGCGATTTCGTGTTTTGAAAAATCTTTATTTTTGCAGCCAAATTCGGTAGAGGTAGCCACCAATTTAGCGGTGACGCTGCACCAAATAGGCAATTTAACAGGGGCTGTAACATATTATCAGCGCGCAATCGAAATCGACCCAAACTGCGCTCTATCCCAAAATAACTTTGGTATTTTGCTGCAAATTCAGGGCCGTGTAGACGATGCTATATCTTGTTTCCAAAAGGCGATAGCCCTAAATCCCCTTTACGTCAAAGCTCTCAACAATCTCGGCGCGATACTCCAGCAGCAGGGCAATTTGTCAAGTGCGATCGCCTGTTTTAATCAAGCACTTTCCATCAATGCCAATTACGTGCCGGCCATCGTAAATTTGGGCGCGGCCATGCAAGCAACAAATCAGCTAGAAGAAGCTAAACGCCTTTATTGTCTGTCAATTGAGATAGAACCTGACAGCGCCGCAGGGCATTATCACCTGGGAAATCTATTCTTAGAAATGCACCAATTCGATCGAGCTTTGGTCAGCTTAGAAAAAGCCATAGCCTTACAGCCAAATTATGTAGAAGCGCTGAATAATTTAGGTACTGTTTTAGAAGCAAAGCACGAAGTAGACCGGGCAATTTCATGTTACAATCAAGCTATTAGTTTCGATGAAAATTGTGCTAAAGCTCACTTCAATTTATCCTTGGCGCTGTTATTAACAGGTGACTTGCAGCGCGGTTTTGCCGAGTACGAATGGCGCTGGCAAACCGATCAATCAAAAAAAATACAGTGGTTGAATTTCGATCGGCCGATTTGGGACGGTTCAGATTTGCATTCTAAAACTATTTTGATTCGCTGCGAACAAGGTTTGGGTGACGCAATTCAGTTTGTGCGCTACGCGGCAATCGTGCAGCAAAAAGGCGGCAAAGTTATCCTTTCTTGCTATCAAGAATTGAAGCGTTTGTTCAAGCAGATTCCTGGCATCGAGCAAGTGGCGGTGCGGATGGACGAATTGTCCGATTTTCAAGTGCAAATACCGCTGATGAGTTTGCCGCACATTCTGGGAACAACTTTAGAAAATATACCGGCAAATGTTCCTTATTTAGCAGCGCCGCCGAATTGGCAATTTTCCCTAAACTCCGTGAAGCGCAGCTATCCCGTAGGGAATCGCAATTTCAAAGTGGGGATTGTGTGGGCGGGAAGTTCGGAACATTTGAAGGATTTTGTGCGATCGAGTTATTTAAGCTATTTTCTGAAATTGTTCGATATTCCGGGCGTAAGTTTTTACAGTCTTCAGAAAGAATTATCGGCGGGCGATCGTACTTTGTTAAGTCAAACTTCCGTAATAGATTTGAGCGACAATTTGAATGATTTTGCTGATACTGCGGCGGTGATATCGCAACTGGATTTAGTAATTTCTGTTGATACTGCTGTGGCGCATTTAGCCGGTGCTTTGGGTAAACCGGTATGGATTTTGCTGTGTTTTGTGCCGGATTGGCGGTGGATGTTGCAGCGCGAAGATAGCCCTTGGTATCCGACGGCGCGGCTGTTTCGCCAGCAAAAACCGGGGGATTGGGATGGAGTTTGCGATCGGGTAAAAGCAGCCCTAGAACAGCTAATTTATACTTCCCAAGGGCAGGAAACCAACACACCGCCCCTGCTAATCCCTCAAAATATCCCCCCAGAAACCCCGCCAAAAACAACAGGAATCGGCATCAGTTGGCCGCTCAGCATCACCAGCGGCTGGGGAATTTACGGCATGAATTTAACACTGCAACTGCTGCGAAATCCCGCCTGGGAAGTTGCACTTTTAGCACCCCCATCCATCACCTCAGAATCGCTCAATCCGCTGCACAAATCGCTGTTATTGCCCCTAATAGAAAAGCAGAGAGATTTTCAGGAATTAGTAACCGCGAATTCTGAAAAACAAATAGCCTGCAACTTTCCCGTACTTTACGGTTTGGGGAATAATTTAGTAACGTCTGGAGTAGAGAATCAACTTACCAGCGCTTGTCAAGTAGGAGTCATATTTTTTGAAGACACGCACATCACAGCAGAAGCCGTAGAAAAAGCCAAAAAATATAGCGTGATTGTCGCCGGTTCTAACTGGAATGCCGATGTTTTGCGAAGCTGCGGCTTGACTAATGTAGCGATGGTAAATCAAGGCATTGACCCGACAATTTTCCATCCTGCACCCAAATCTAATCTATTTGGCGATCGCTTCGTAATTTTCTCCGGTGGCAAACTAGAATATCGCAAAGGCCAAGACATTGTAATTGCCGCTTTCAAACAATTTCGCGCCAAACATCCAGAAGCGCTGTTACTAACAGCGTGGCACAACTTTTGGCCTCAATATATGTTGGGAATGGAACAAACCGGAAACGTTGCGGGATTTCCTAATATCAACCGCGACGGAAGTTTAGGAATTTCCCAATGGTTAGCAGCCAACGGTTTGCCAGTTGACTCTTTTATCGACATCGGCTTAATACCCAATCACCTCTCTGGACAAATTTTGCGAGAAGCCGACTGCGCTGTTTTCGCCAACCGCTGCGAAGGCGGCACTAATTTAGTCGCAATGGAAAGTATGGCCTGCGGAATTCCTACTATTTTATCAGCAAATACTGGTCATTTAGACTTAATTTACAGCCACATTTGCTATCCTTTACCGCATCAGGGACGAGTTAAACCGACTGCTCATTTTCCCGGTGTAGAAGGTTGGGGAGAGTCGGATGTTGCAGAAGTTGTCGAGGCTTTGGAGCAAGTTTATACTAATCGCGAAGAAGCAAAAAATCGCGGTTTAGCTGCGGCGAATTTTATGCTGGATTGGACTTGGAAAAAACAGGTTAATCGGTTTCTTAATGTTATTACTCTTTAGTAGGGTGCGCAATGCGCACCTTACGGGAATTAATATCATTTCAACTTTTGAAACCAGACTCCTGTTTCATCAATCCTCTGCAGCGAAAATGACTCACCTTTGATCTTCTCAAAATCGTGTACTGCTTGCTTGCAGCCCTCCCAGTGCCCGTAATCATCCACCTGAATCAAACCGTTAGCAATCACGCTGTCATAAAGCGTATTAAATATATCCATTGTTGACTCGTACCAATCTCCATCAGCGTGCAGAAACGCAATACTTCCTATTGCTGACTTGTATTTGGGTAAAGTCTGGGCGAATAATCCCTTAACCGGTACTACAATATTTCTAACTTGCAGTAATTCACAGATTTTATCCAAATTTTCACTAATTGCAGCTTTGAGAGTTCCTTCGCCAAAACCGGTAAGATTTGCAGGTATTCCCTGATGTCGATCGATATCGGTAGGTGCCGGCATTCCTTCAAACGTATCAAAAGCATACAGCACTCTCGGACGGCGGCTGTAATGTTTAATTACAAATGCCATTAATGCTGCTGAGCCGCCTTTGCAAGTTCCGCATTCTACAAAATTTCCCGGCAAATCTTCCACACATATTTGCTTTGTCAAACAATACAGAGAAAACAGCCTAGATTCGCTAAGCAGCGTGTAGGGGCGCACAATTAACAAGAGATTTTTAAAGTTTGCAGGAGAAGTTGGCGGCGACGATTTGCTGCTTTGAATAATTGTCGGCGAATTTGGCTGTTGTAGGGTTGGTAAGTTCTGTTTTGGCATAGCTGAAATACCGCTGACTGAATAACCCTGCAAATGTGCTGGCAAATTCCAGCAAACATTCGGATCTGGTTGATGTTTTACCGGCTCGACATTGCCCCGCCAAGCAGCCCCCATAATTTGCATTGTTTGATATACTACTGTTTGCCATCCCCTTTGTTTCAAGTAATCTAAACCTTGAGCAACATCGGGAGCCGCTAAATCGTGAAATAAAATTATCGCATCTTCTTCAGCCAATTTTTCACACGCAATGGCATCATTTAACGGCCCATCACCTCCGTGTTCTCCGTCAATAAAAATTAACGACCATTTGCGGTTGAATTGAGCGGAATATTCTTCTACTCGTTGGGGGCTATAGCCTGATATTAGCTCGACTGATGTTTGAACGCCCGACGCATTTAGAGCACCTTGAATTGAGTCTATTACGCTTTGTCTAATGTCCTCTCTTTCTAATAGCGGATCGACGACATCTAACTCAACCCCTGCGAGGGCTAAGTGACAAGCAGACCAACCCAGCCAGCAGCCGATTTCTAAGGCTTTTTTACCTTTGAATTGCAGGGCTGTATTGTAAAGGATGTGTGCTTCGTCGCGATTCAAAAACCCGATGAATGGATAGCGCTTGTCTGCATACCAATTATGCGGAACTTCCCGGCGCAAATAAGGCCAGTTACTCGTATTTGGATCAGCAATAATCATATTGGGAAAATAGGAGTCAGGTATAATTATTTGGAACCCTGGGGAAACATAATCCCCTGGTTGTAATAAATTATTTTTGCTAAGTTCAGGTTGTTGGTAAGTCATTTTTTGTTCTTGAAATATTTGTATTGCTTCCTGTTTTTTAGGTTGATAACGGACGGTAATTTCCAGTATATCGCCGTCAGTTGCCATAAATTGTACTCGGTCAAACTGCTGGCGACCAGCTAAATGCAAAATGCCGATCGCCTCCTGCGGCAAGTACGGCTCCACGAAACAGCCTCGCTGCTTGTCCCAAACCGGAAAACCGTTGAATATCCAATTGCACCAAGCTGGGAGCATTTCAGTGAGATTGAACAATTCGCCACTGTAAACAGCGAGGTTGAGGGCAAATTGATCTGTCATGACACAGCCGGATCTTTGCAATCCTTGATTGATTTTTTCTGCCCAGATTTCCCAGTGCAAAGCATCTTGTCGGAGTGCGAAAACTCCGGCATTTAATATCGGATAAGTGTAGAATTTATTAGCAATTTCTTCACCAAAGTTAGCTTCATATTGTTGATAAACCCACGGCAAAAACTGAGGAAGTTGCCCGTACTGCTGCAAGCTTGCCCTGTGAACTTCGGGAACAATTGCCAGCCCCCGGCGCGATGCTCCTTCAACCAACAAATTAATTGCTCTCCAGTCTTGAACCCAAGCATCCGCATCAATCCAAAGGTATATATCAAAATTGGGAAAGTATTTTCGCAAAAAAGGACGTGCTAAAAGTCCTTTGAGATAGTGAGGGGCTTCGTTTTTACCGGGAAAGTCAAAGTCCCAATCAGGTTTTTGAATGATATTAACTTGTGTTTCCAGCCACTGCAATTGTTGGGAAGTGCAGCCGAGATCGAAAAAGCCGATCGCCACATTTGCACCCTCTGGTTTTTCCCGCACCGATAAAATAGTACCTCGCACTAATTCAAAGTAATTTGCATCGGCCGCCGTGATGATGATAATCTGCATAAATAGCTTTTCTAATACAATAAACTGCGGAGTATACCGTAGGGTGCGCCTCGGCGCGTCTTACTATAGTGTAGGGTGCGCCTTGGCGCGTCTTACTATAGGCTAGCAATATTCATACAACTATACTATCGAGGAGGAATTGTGAAAAACCCAAAAGGGAAAGTTTATCTAGTCGGTGCGGGACCCGGAGATTGTGACTTGATGACAGTGCGATCGCACAAACTGCTATCCCAAGCCGAAGTCTTAATTTACGACGCTCTCATCGACATCCCACAACTCGAATTAATCCCAGTAACTTGTCGAAAAATAGAAGTTGGGAAACGCGGCGGCAAACCTTCCACCCAGCAGCAAGAAATCAACCGCTTGCTGGTAGAACATTGCAAGTTAGGCAAACAAGTAGTGCGCTTAAAAAGCGGCGATCCGTTTATTTTTGGTCGCTCCAGTTCCGAAATTCAAGCATTGATAACAGCAGGCTGCGAGTTTGAAGTAGTACCCGGAATTTCATCCGCATTAGCCGCACCAATGCTAGCAGGAATTCCCCTCACAGATCCGGTGATGAGCCGCTGTTTTGCCGTGATGAGCGCCCACGAAACAGATGCTTTAGAATGGGAAGCATTAGTGCGGATTGAAACTTTGGTAATATTGATGGGAGGGCGCAATTTAAGCGAGATAATTTGGCAATTGCAAAAACACGGGCGATCGCCCGAAACACCGATCGCCATTATCCGAGATAGCAGCCGCCCCGAACAGAAAATCTGGATCGGAACTCTGTTCAACATCGTACAGCAAACAGCAGGTCAATCTCTATCGCCTTGCGCGATCGTCATTGGAGAAGTAGTCAGATTGCGCGAATATTTAATCGGATCGAAAAACACAAACATGAGCGTTACACCAGTCATTTCTAACAACAGCCAGCAGCTAGCCGGAAAAACGATTTTAGTCACCCGCGCAGCTTCCCAGTCCAATCAATTTAGCGATCGACTCCAGCAACTAGGAGCCCGCGCGATCGAAATGCCCGCCTTGGTAATTGGTGCGCCGTCCACTTGGGAACCATTAGACAGGGCGATCGCACAATTGTCAAGCTTTCACTGGTTAATTCTCACATCCCACAACGCTGTAGACTGGTTTTTTGAAAGATTGCAAGCAAAAGGCAAAGACGCGCGCAGCTTGTGTGGCATTAAAATCGCAGTTGTCGGCAAAAAAACAGCAGAAAGTTTGCGATCGCACTCTCTACAACCAGACTTTATTCCCCCCAATTTCGTCGCCGACTCCCTAGTCGAAAACTTCCCCGATAACTTGCAAAACTGCAAGATTCTATTTCCCAGAGTAGAAAGCGGCGGTAGAGAAGTTTTAGTCAAAGAATTCACCGCCAAAGGAGCGCAAGTAATCGAAGTACCAGCTTACCAATCTTGCTGTCCCGAAACTGTCGCTCCGATCGCCCTAGCCGCACTCCAAAATCAAGCCGTAAATATCATAACCTTTGCCAGTTCCAAAACCGTGCATAACTTTTGCCATCTCATAGAGAAAAACCCAGAATTGTCTTTGTCTGAGGATTGGTTAGAAAATGTTTGCATCGCCTCGATCGGGCCCGAAACGTCCAAAAGCTGCCTAAAGTTATTGGGTAAAGTAGACGTAGAAGCCACAGAATATACGTTAGACGGGCTGACTGAGGCGATCGTCCAATGGGCAACAAAATATCAAACCTTGTAAGTTTACTCTAACCTACAGTCGGCGGAGGCCGACTTCGTTTGTATAGACGCGGTTTCAACCGCCGAGTTTTACTCAGCCATTGATTATCTAATCTGCGGGTTGTAAAATAATAAAATAACTAGGAGGAAACATGAGCGCAAAAGACCAACTTCTTCAAGAACTAGACCAAGTACCAGAACCTTTGCTGCTCAAAGTGCTGGAATTTGTTCGTTCCTTAAAAACTGAAGAAGAACAACAAAAATTAGAAGCCAAAGCATGGCAAGCATATCTAGATTCTGAACGCGAAAGAAAGGAGGTTTATCATCGCCTTGCCAACTCCTAATTTTATCACCAAAAATACGGTTATCAGCATTCATGCCAGACAGATAGAGAGATTTGGCGGAACTCCCGGTGTCAGAGATGAAGGCTTGTTAGAGTCAGCTTTAGCTCAACCTCAAGCAACTTTTAGCGGTCAACTTTTGCATCCAACAATTGGCGAACAAGCTGCCGCCTATCTCTACCATATAGCGATGAATCATCCATTTATGGACGGCAATAAGAGAACGGCTTTTGCTGTGGCAGATACCTTTTTGCGATTGAATGGTTGCGCTCTAAATTTAACGGACGATCGAGCATATAATTTAGTCATGCAAGTCGCACGGGGAACGATGACGAAAGAAGAACTAAGCACTGAGTTTGAGTCATGTATTGTTGCGTTTTAATAAGTAGGATGGGCATCGTGCGCCAGCTAGCATCTGTAGGGAAACGGCAATGGCGTGTCCGGGGCCGAAATCGGGGAATTGCGGAACAAAAAAGCGAGTAAAATTATCACTAAAGAACAAAGCCGATCGCACGAGCGTCAACCCACTAATCCAACTAAAAACAAAAAAACAAAAATCGCCAACCGCCGCCAACTCCCGCTACCCAACTACAAATTCCCAATACCATGAATAAATATTTTTCTCGTTTCGACACCTTAAGCAGCGTGCTAGCAGGAACTACCGCAGCCTTAACCATAGTTATCAGCCAGCCCGCGATCGCCAAAACAGCCCAAGAAGTCGCCAACATTGCCGGGCCGCTGACAGTACAAATTAACAGTTCCCTAGGAGACGGTTCAGGCGTAATTATTGCCAAAACAGGCAAAACTTACACAGTTTTAACAGTCAACCATGTCGTAGAAAAAGCAGACGTTAAATATACCGTTCGCACCTCGATCGGCAAAAACTATCAAGCAACCGCAGTCACCCGCTTGCAAACAGCAGCAACAGACCCAGATTTAGCAGTAGTCAAATTTGAAAGTCCCGAAGAATATCCAGTCGCGACGATCGCAGATTCCGATCTAGCCGTCATCGGCAGTCAAATCTACGTTTACGGCTATCCCGCTACGGGCGGACTGTTCGGCGCAGAAAGAGAACCCGAACTCTCTCCCGGACTCGTGACCAGCCGCCCGCACAACCGCCCCGAAGGTTACAATTTGCGGTATCAGGCAGTAACTTGGAGCGGTATGAGCGGCGGGCCAGTTTTCGACTCCGAAGGCCGAGTCATCGGTTTGCACGGACAAGGCGAATTCGGTTTTGCCCAAACCAGTTCCGGCGAAGTCGCCCCGATCAAAACCGGATTTAATGCAGCAGTTCCCATCAATACATTTATCGCGAAGTTAGTGGCGGCGGGAATGAACAAATCTGAGTTGAAAGTAGACAATACTCCCGCAACTATCGGCCCGGTATCCACCGCCAATCCGCAAGATGCCCAAGCCTATTATTTTCGAGGACTTTCGCGGTTAGATCGAGGAGATGCTTGGGAGGCGATCGCCGATTTCAACAGAGCACTGGCTTTCAAGCCAAAATATACCCCAGAATTGTATTTTAATATCGGTAATGCCCGCACTTTCATCACTTCCGGCTTGCCCCAATCCGAAACCACGCGCGGTTCCACTGCTATTGAAGCATACACGCAGGCGATCGCAGCCAACCCCGGTTTTGCCGACGCATACTACAACCGAGCTTTAGCTTACCTGGAAACAGAAGACAAACCAAAAGCAATTGCCGACTTTCAGAAAGCAGCAGAACTTTACAAACAAGGCGGGAGAACCAGCGCCTATCAAGACGCGCTCAACAGAATCAAACAATTGCAGTAAAATTAGAAGTTAATAATTAAAAAATCAAAATGAATAAGTCCATTTTGATTTTTTAATTTCTATATTCATATAGCAGTTTTCAAAAAAGTGAGGTAGGCTCTATGCCCTATGCCGGATAGTACCTCATATGAGAGCACAGAAAGGCTATATAATTTATCAAAACAGCAGGTAAATAATAATGACTGCTATCACCTTAAACCTCAACTCCATAATTAAACTAACTTCCGAACAGTTCTACCAACTGTGCGAATCAAACCCCGATTTAAAATTAGAACGCAGCGCCAACGGAGAATTAATCGCCATGCCACCAACCGGAGGAGAAACAGGCAAACGCAACTCAAAACTTAACTTACAGGTGGGAATTTGGAACGAACAAACGGAACTTGGCGAAGTGTTTGATTCCTCCACAGGATTTACCCTGCCCAACAAAGCCGATCGCTCTCCCGATGCTTCTTGGGTAGAAAAATCTCGCTGGCAAGCTTTAACACCCGAACAAAGAGAAAAATTCATCCCGCTTTGTCCCGATTTTGTCATTGAATTAGTCTCGCCCAGCGACAGCTTGAAAAAGACTCAAGAAAAAATGCAAGAATATATAGAAAACGGCTGCCGTTTGGGTTGGTTGATTAACCGCAAAAAACGGGAAGTTGAAATTTACCGCCTCGGTAGAAGTTTAGAAATATTGCAATCTCCTCAGACCCTTTTTGGGGAAGATGTTTTGCCGGGTTTTGTTCTCAATTTGCAAAAGATTTGGAATTAGTATAATTTAACGATCAAGCATAAAGATGAGGTATCAATCGATAGAGCCATCAATCCCTCAATCCCCCAATCTAAAATCTAAAACTTGTACGATCGCGACTTGTGAGCCAGCGTCTTACCCCCCGAAGGAAGTCGAAGGGAGTCGAAGGAAGTCGAAGTATCTAAAACCTAAACCTATACCTCCCCTTTTTGAGAAAGGCTATATTGACCACTACCGTATTTTTTTTTCATAGCACTACCAGCGAGCACTATCCATGCCAAACACAGATGCTATCCCGCGAATCGCTTGCAGACAGCGAGGGAAGGTAACACCACTGTGGTAGCGCACCCCGTCAAACTGTCAAGAATCACCGGCGTCAAAGTCCCGCCAGCAGTCAATCACCCAAGAATGCTTCGCAGGAATGACGGAGAAGTGTCAAAATTAAGATAGGTATGCCAGAAACAGGGGAAAAGAAATCTAGCCTGTAATGGCACCAAAGGCAACATTGATTCCTCGCTTGTCACGCTTGCAGGTGGTCGCCGACGGTTCGTCGCATTTAATCTCAACAGTAATTATGAAAGATCTCACTCTTTATCGAAATATCGGCATCTTCGCCCACGTAGATGCTGGCAAGACCACCACAACTGAAAGAATCCTAAAACTGACAGGCAAAATCCACAAAATAGGTGAAGTTCACGAAGGCGCGGCGACGACTGACTTCATGGAACAGGAGCAAGAGCGCGGTATTACGATTCAATCCGCTGCTACCACCTGCTTCTGGAACAAGCATCAGCTCAACGTCATCGACACTCCCGGACACGTCGATTTTACGATCGAGGTTTACCGTTCGCTGAAAGTTCTCGATGGTGGTATCGGCGTGTTCTGCGGTTCGGGTGGAGTTGAACCGCAATCTGAAACCAACTGGCGCTACGCTAACGATTCCAAAGTCGCTCGCATCGTCTACATCAACAAGCTCGATCGCACCGGCGCAGATTTTTACCGCGTTGTCAAGCAAGTAGATACAATCCTCGCAGCTAAACCGATGGTGATGGTATTGCCGATCGGCATCGAAGAAAAGTTTTGCGGCGTAGTCGATTTGCTGACCCGCAAAGCCTGGATCTGGGATGACTCCGGCGACCCGCTGAACTACACAATCGAGGAAGTTCCGGCCGATATGGTCGATGATGTCGAAAAATACCGCGAACAGTTGATCGAACTCGCCGTCGAGCAAGACGACGCTCTGATGGAACAATATCTCGAAGGCAACGAACCGAGTATTGACGACCTCAAGCGCTGTATTCGCAAAGGTACACGCGATCGGGCATTTTTCCCCACCTACTGCGGCTCATCGTTTAAAAACAAAGGCGTGCAGTTGGTACTGGATGCCGTGGTTGACTATCTGCCAAATCCGATGGAAGTCGCACCGCAGCCAGAAGTCGATCTCGATGGCGAAGAAACCGGCGAGTTTGCGATCGTCGATCCCAACAGACCGTTGCGGGCACTGGCGTTTAAGATCATGGACGATCGCTACGGTGCTCTAACATTCACGCGCCTGTACTCCGGTAAGCTGTCTAAAGGCGACACCGTACTCAACACAGCCACAGGCAAAACCGAGCGCGTCAGCCGTTTGGTGGAGATGCACGCCAACTCTCGCGAAGAAATTGAATCGGCCCAAGCAGGGGACATTGTGGCGATCGTCGGCATGAAAAACGTCCGCACCGGACACACCATCTGCGACCCCAAAAATCCCGCCACCCTAGAGCCGATGGTATTCCCCGCTCCCGTTATTTCGATTTCGGTCAGACCGAAGGTGAAAGGCGGCGAAGAAAAAATGGGAGCAGCCCTCACCAAAATGGTGCAAGAAGACCCATCCTTCCACATGGTGACGGATCAAGAAAGCGGCGAAATGATTCTCAAGGGGATGGGCGAGTTACACCTCGACATCAAAGTAGACATTCTCAAGCGCACCCACGGCGTCGAAGTAGAAGTTGGCGAACCGCAGGTAGCCTACCGCGAGTCAATTACCAAGCGCCTCGAAGACGATTACACCCACAAAAAGCAATCAGGTGGTTCCGGTCAATTCGCCAAAATCGGCTACGTGATCGAGCCTGGTGAGCCTGGAAGTGGCTTCATATTTGAGTCAAAAGTGACTGGTGGTAGTGTACCGAGAGAATATTGGCCAGCCGTCGAAAAAGGCTTTGAAAGCTGCATCGACAAAGGCGTCTTGGCTGGATTCCCCTGCTTAGACTTGAAATTCACCCTCCTCGAAGGTGGTTTCCACCCCGTTGACTCGTCGGCGATGGCCTTTGAAATTGCTGCCAAAGCAGCCTATCGTCAATCAATCCCCAAAGCAGGCCCTCAGTTGCTGGAACCGATTATGAATGTCGATGTATTCACTCCAGATGATTACATGGGCGACGTAATCGGCGACCTCAACCGCCGCCGCGGGATGATGAAAGCTCAGGAGACAAGCCAGACAGGAGCGCGGATCAAGGCAGATGTGCCGTTGAGCGAAATGTTTGGTTACATTAGCGACTTGCGTACCATGACATCTGGGCGCGGACAATTCTCCATGTCGTTCTCCCACTATTCTCCTTGTCCAAGCAACATCGCCGAGGAAGTGATCAAGGAAGCGAAAGAGCGTCAAGCTGCGAAGTAGTGTATTAAGTGCGATCGATCTATTCGATCGCACTCCACGAAAAGATAGCCAGAAACCTGGTTTTTTCCACATCCTTCGCCACAGCGACGAGATTGGCTAAAAACCCGGTTTCTTTGATTTACTCGCCAGGAGCCAGAAACCTGTTTTTTTCAACATCCTTCGCCACAGCGACGAGATTAGCTAAAAAGCAGGTTTCTGGCTATCTTGGTGCGTCCAAAACAGTTAAAATTATCTGCGTTGATTTGCGTTAATCTGCGGTTTCGCGATCGATCGAAAATTTATATTTGCTAAGATACAATCAATAATTTAAAACCCAGGTAGGTAGCCATGACAGCCACCCTGATTCAAACCCCAAAAGCCGGATTTCTGCTAAAAAATATTAGTTGGCAGACTTATGAATCTCTGGTAAACGAACTCGCCGAACAGCCGGGAATTCGTTTGACTTACGATCGCGGAAATTTAGAAATTATGACTCCATCAGCACCCCACGAAAAATCTGGAGAACTGTTAGGAAACTTTGTGGAACTTCTAACAGATGAATTAAATCTTGACATTTGCAGCATGGGTTCACTAACCTGCAAGCGCCAAGATTTGGCACGAGGGTTAGAACCTGATAAATGTTACTACATTCAGAATGAAGATGTTGTCTGGAATAAAGAACAAATCGATCTCAATGAAGACCCACCACCAGATTTAGCTATTGAAATTGACATTACCAGCAGTTCGATCGATCGTCTCGAACTTTACGCAAGTTTGGGCGTACCTGAAGTTTGGCGCTACGATGGCAAGCGTTTAATCATCTATCAGTTAGAAGGCAATGAATACGCAGAGTGCGAGGTTTCTCCAACCTTTCCTTTTCTGTCGAAGTCTGAAATGCTCAGGTTTTTGGAACTGAAAAAGACTACAAAAGAAAAGGCTTTGCTGCGGTTGTTTCGGGAGTGGGTGAGGAGTCAAATTCAGTCAGGAGAGTGAAGCAGGGCGATCGTACTCGGAAAATGATATCATATCGAGGACTTCACTCCCAGCGAGTTTATTAGACCTCTTGCATAATGATTGTGGAACAGGCAGGATGCCTGTTAAAAACTGTCTTTTTGGCAGATGTCTATTGAGGGCTTGAGTCCTGAGTACGAACTTAATGCGCTACAAGTAGCTGTAAGGTGTGCAATTCGCACCCGGAGGATAGAGTTGGCGCGTAAGTCCTAAATTTTATTTCATGAGATAGCGAGGTTGAGTTGATTCAAATGAATCCCGATCGCACTGCTGGTACAATTGCGATCGACGTTTGCGCTCAATCAAACGGGCAGTATCTTTGTCAGATTTCGTCATCTCTGAGCGATCGCCCCAATGATACAATCAATGTTTACGGACAAACGAAAGAACACGCGATCGCGATCGCCCTGGAACATTTAGCCGACGAGTATCGCGTGAAAGCCGAAGAATCTCAGAATATAGATTCGCTTGCCGTAGAAATTTCAGATTCTGGAGAACAAACTAATAAATATTATCATGTGATTGTACACTACGAAGAAATTTCGGAAGCCGAATCTAAGTTTGAGGCAGTACACAATACAATGATAGGAAATACGATAGTTGAGAATGCCAGAATTGCAGCCATTGAGATTGCTCCAAATATCGAAATCTAGCCGACGCAAGCGATCGGGATATTGAACCATCGGGACTTAGGTGCAGATGGGCATCTTACCCTACGCATCAGCGATCGAAACGTGAGTTTGAGGCGACGATCGACTAGAATCGCTCGCATAATTTCAAATCCCCAAAATTTCTTTTCTATTACTCCCCCGCAAATTCCGCGCGAAACTTCTCCACAACTCGATTCAATCCCACCGAATGAGAAGCCTTAAATAAAATCCGATCGCCCTTTTCAACAAATCCCAACAACTGCTTTGCTAAATCCTCCCGCCCATTTTGCGCCGTAATATCTCCAACATCCACAAAAGGCAAACCAGCCGCACCCGCAGCCATCGCCGCCGCTTCCTCAAAATCCGCAAAAACAAACAAAGCATCAAGCTTCAACTCTTGCGCCGCTTTTCCCACTTGTCGGTGAAATTCGATCGCCCTGTCGCCCAATTCCTTCATCGTACCCAACACCGCAATCCGGCGCTTTCCCGGAGTATCCGCTAACAACCTCAAAGCCGCTAACATCGACTCCAAACCAGCATTGTAAGTCTCGTCAAGAATCACAATATCATCGGGTAAATCGTAGCGGCGCGCCCTTCCATCCGGTAACTCCACCGACAAACCTTGCTGTAACACTTCCCAATCAATATCTAACACTTTTGCTACAGCCAAAGCAGCCAAATAATTTACGGCATTGTGCCGTCCAGCTAGCGGCAGCGGCAGTTGCATACCTTCTACAGAAATGGTATCATTACCTAGCAATTCCCCGCACAATTCCCCGCCTTCTAAACCGTAGGTTAAAGTTTTTCCCTGCCAAAAAAGCGCCGCAGTTGGGATTAATCTGTCAGAATCGTGATTGAGAATAGCAATGCTATCAGCAGGCATTTCGGCTAACAGTTCGCACTTAGCGATCGCGATCGCCTCTTCCGAACCCAATCGCCCGATATGCGCCGTTCCAGTGTTAGTAATTACCGCCACAGTAGGACGCGCAATTTGCGATAGCAGGGCAATTTCGCCCCGCCCGCGCATTCCCATTTCAATTACAGCATAATTGTGTGCCGGCGAAAGCTCCAACAGAGTTTTTGGTACTCCAATTTCATTGTTGTAGTTATATTGAGTTTTAAGAACATTTCCCCTGGTTGATAAAACTGCCGCAATTAACTCTTTAGCAGTAGTTTTACCGACAGAACCTGTAACAGCAACTATAGGTATACTGAACTGGTCGCGCCACCAACGGGCGATCGTCTGGTAAGCTTTTAAAGTATCGTCAACGCGCAACAGCGGAAAATTAGCAATTTCTTCTTGCCAATCGCGATCGACCACCGCCGCAATCGCCCCCAAATCCCGGGCCTTAGCCACAAATTTATGCCCGTCAAAATTGTCTCCCCGCAGCGCCAAAAATACTTCGCCACCCTCAAGAGTGCGCGTATCCGTGGCAATACCTGTCCCTACAACTGTCAAAATGTCCTCAGACACGGCAGGTAAAGGTACATTTAAAATTTCAGCAAGTCGGGCGATACTTACGCGACAGACCATAACCAGCACTCACATTTCAAATAATTATTTTCACAGCTAATCCTACCTCGCTTGACCTCAAATTCAACTCAAACCAGCTTCAATCAAAGAATTCAACCGATCTAGTCCCTGATCTCAACCCTAGCAGTTATCAGTCATTTCCAATTTTTTAATGCAACATCTCTAATGCCCCAATCGAAAATGGTAAGCTGTACTGCCTTTAAATTGTATATTTCGACGATCGATCAAAAATCTTCTCCCCTCTCTCTTTACCCGAGCGCGAAGTCGAAGGATTCCTCTCCCCCTCTTCCCCTCAATCACCATAGACAATCTAGATAAACCTTATTACAGAGGGCGGCCGATTAGGATTGATATCTACGGTCGATCGACCGCAATAAGTAAATAACGTGTGGATGTAAGTCCGCAACAAGCTGGACTTGCATTCCACACCTATCCGTCGGGAATATCTCTTTTTTGTAAAAAGCATTTTTTTATTGAGCGTGCGAGCGTCCCCGCTAGCGAGTAGATCCTCGCTAGCGGGGACGATCGCACTATAGTTAAATGCCAAACACCAGATGCTCCCGATCCGTTTTTATTCTGGTAATCTACCGGATACGATCTGACAGTAAAAATTCTCATACTAAATCCTCCGCTTACCCATAAATTCACTCGAACCAACCCACATTTTTACGGAGCATCTCGCGTTTGCCAAAAGTATTGTTTTCACGCCACGCCGTCCCGCCTCGCTTGCAGATATATCCGCCGTGGGAAATATTAAGCTCGCACTATAAATACAAAACTGAGATGCTCCCGCATTTTTACCAACACTTTACAAAAAATATGGTGATTTTAGGCCTTGCTGATTGTCAACAATTCATGTAATGCTGGTGTTGGTAAATAGTTTAATTAAGCAAAGAACATCGATCGACTGTCTGTGCTGACCGCTTTCGCCCCTCGCGCCCCGTCCGAGGAAAAGCTCGGTTGGCTCAATTGTGGTGCTCGACTCTGCCAAAATTCATCTGTGCCCAGGGCGCTGCAAGCTCGTATCAAATCCTCGGAGGGTTAATCCACGGTGAACGACTACAACAGACAAAGCCACGAAGAAGAAAAACAGTTACTTTACAACCACTTGCTGGAGTTGGTACAAGTAGAGCAGCCGGCCGAACTCATCAGCCGCTTTCGTACTTTGTTTATCCACGGTATCGGATATCCCGATCGCGCCGTCGTCGAAGCACTCGAAAAAATAGCAGCCTCAAAATACGCCCAACAAGAATTTAAGTACATCCTCAACCGCTGCTGCCATATTCCGATCAATCGCTGGCAAACATACCCCAGCAAGCAAGCAGCCATCCCCGAATTGATCGCTGTGTTTGAGGAAGCCCCCAGAATATTAACTAAATACAGTCGATCGCGGGTTTCTCACTCGATTCCCCAATTAGTACATCAATTTACCCAAAGCGAACAGTACCTAACCCTCAAACGCTTAGCCCAAGTCATCACCCACAACAACGAAGACAGCAGCAACACCAAAACCCCCGCCACCCTAGCCTTGGGAACCTTAATTCCCCGGTACCCTTACCTCTACAAACACTGCCTCCTCAGCGACGACAGCACCTACGAACAGCAGAAAATCATTAAAACCATCCAAGCCCAAAAGCAGCAGAAATTTGAAATCGACCTCTCGCAATACGTCGCTCACCAAGTGAGAAAAGCCCAAGTAGCGCGCCGTCATACCTCACTTTCCTTCGGTAGAGATATACAAACTATAAAAAACCCTACCTTGTTGAGCGACCCGGAACTGTTCTTTGCCCTCAAGCAATTTGTCGGAAAAGTAGAAGGAGCTGATACATACAGACAGCTAGCGGGTCGCTTCAAGGCGAACGCCAGCACAAACCAGACCTACGGCTCCTTTAAAGACGACTTGTACGAATACCTGATTTCTTCTGTGGCGGACGATCGCTACGGCCAACGCCAATTTAACGAAAAACTGTATAAGCAACTACAAAATACCTTTCCCCACAACGACGATCGCCAGTTCAACGAATTTTTAATGATCAGAACTTGCAGCCAATTATTGAACTTTTTAGTAGTAGAGAGTCCTGCGCGGCCCAACCACTTTGTTTTCATCGACCTGATCTCAAACCTCGGGCCCACCCAAACCACAGGTTTGCTGCTGAAAATCGTGCTAATTTGTGGCAAAATCAAGCCCTATCTAGAAAAGCGGTTGGCAATTTTGTTCGGCCACTACGAATTTTGTACGCGAGAAGGGCTAGTGTGGCTAGTCAAAGCTCTAGAAAACCTGAATCTAGCTTTGAGTACCAATTTTGGGAAAGTGGACGTATCTTTCCTGCAGTAGGAGGCCCGACAACTTTCTGTCCGGGCGACTGACCCAACATCAGGGCGAGAAACCCGTCTTCTAAATCCCTAAAAACTTTACGTTTAATTATCAAGACCTAATTAACTGCTGAAAGCTATTCAAAAGAAGCTATTCTGTGTTAAAATCCCAAGTGTATCAGATTCGGTTGCAGGCTTTGTTCATTGCTACAGAATTGTCTAAAAACTTGCCCTTCTGTATCGGCAGGGAACTCTCCGAAACTGAACTCTTTGCACTGTCTAATTTTTGGAGTTATTCCTCATGTCGATATACGTCGGTAACTTATCCTACCAAGTTACCCAAGAAGACATCACCACCGTCTTCGCCGAATACGGAACCGTTAAGCGAGTACATCTACCTACCGACAGGGAAACCAGTCGCCCCCGCGGCTTCGGTTTTGTAGAAATGTCAACAGACGCAGAAGAAGATGCAGCGATTGCTGCTCTCGACGGAGCTGAGTGGATGGGTCGCGACCTCAAAGTCAACAAAGCTAAGCCCCGCGAAGATGAAGGCGGCCGGGGCGGCGGCAACCGGGGCGGTGGCGGCCCAGGAAAATTCTCTCGCGGCGGCGGAGGCGGAGGCGGAGGACGTTATTAATTTCCTAAGATCGAGAGTAGAGATTTGAGAATAGCAGCAGGCGATCGATCCGATCTAGGTCCGAACCACCGTCCGAACCACTTCCAGTCTGGTCGATCCCTACCCCTAATCTTCAAGTTTCCCGATCGACCGCATTAAATAGATTTCTTGCACAAATATTAGATCGAGCCGGTGAACCGCAGATTTCGAGCGGATCAACATTGATCGACGCAGATGATTCAATCTTGTCTGCAATTGAGTGCAAGAAGTGTAATATACCAAAAAGCCAGGGGCCTAACCCTTGGCTTTTTGGTATGAACGTATCGGATATGAGCCAAAAACCTGCCGGACAAAGCCCTTCAAGTGGCTCTACTGTTTTAATCGTCAGGTTCGATGCTGCTGATCAATCCGTGATTGTTGAGCGTTTCAGCATAAAACTCCGCGTGTTCGAGAGCGCAAACAATCACAAGTCCCAGCCCGTTAGTGTGGGCTTCCATCATCACATTCACAGCCTGTGGCTGAGTCATACTCGGTACCGTCGCCATCAAAGTCTGCACCACGTATTCCATTGGATTGAAATCATCATTGTGCAGCAAAACCCGGTAGCGCGGCGCAAGCTTGCGGACTGTAGAACGCTTTTCAATAATTTCGACAGACACTAATCTATACCTCCTGACTTGTAAAATGTTAAAATTTGTGAATAATCTTGAGCCGGATTCTTCCCCCGTGCAAGACTATCCCACTTTCAGCTATTTTATTGAAATCTGAAAAATCAGACAAGGCGGTACTCGCGATCGCTCGCTCGCGGCAAACCCAACACCAGACGCAGCAGGAGTGTCCCCAGCCTGTAGCCACGACCTTATTAAGGCCATAATATGACAAAAGCCCGATCGGTTAAAAATAAAAAACTACTACCTGTTGAGTCCCCAGAACAGACAGAATCTAAATAATATGAAACGCAAACCTAACTCCTACAGAGACGACGCATTCCGAGACGAAGACATCAGCTCATTGGGCGGACAGTCGCGGCGTCAACCTCAGTCCGGCAAACCTTCTTTCCTCAATTCTGCCACCATAGGGATTTTAACAGCCGTTTTTATTCTGGGAATTGGGATTGGCATCGCCTTTAGCTCCACAGCTACAATTAGCCCAGAAAACGTAGCATCGCGCGAATTTATCGATCGCAGCGCCCCGAACCCAGAACTTTGCGTGCAGTTTGGAGCCAGCGCGATGGTAACAGATATGCGCGTATACCTCACCCTCAACCCCTTTAACGTCTATATTTCGCAGCCGAGTATGCGCCCTGGATGCGTCCTCCGAACCAATAACTGGGCAATTCTCGAACAAAGAAAACTGATCGACCAAAACCAAGTGCGCGAGTGCAAAAATCGGATGAACACCTTTGGCTTCACAGGGCCCCTGGAAGGTCAACCGCAAATTAACTGTATCTATCAAAACGACGGCGCTAAAAACCTGTTCCTCAACCAACCGGGTTCGATAGCTCCAGCGGTTGAAGGTCAAAATTTCTAAATTGCCGATATAGCGGTTTTTGCTCGTCGAGTGAAGGGAAGATTTTTCTCTTCACTCGACGAGCAATTGCTTGAATCTTTGATCGATACAGAAACCGGCGAGGGCGGCAGATGCGCGGCTCGAGGCAGATTATTTTTAGAGAGTTTTTACGAGCAGTGCAAGATGTTTCTTTTTGCTTTTTCCCTCGAACTTCTTACTTTTTTACGATCGAAAACTGAACGGGGAGCAGCGACGTAAGTTGTGGTAACACCTGCGGCTGCTCCAGCCAGTAAGCCGATGCGGGAAAAGCCGCTACTGGCTTTTCCCGCATCGGCTTACCTTTGGCGATCGCCCGGAAGCGGTTCCCCAAAGGTAAGTATCCGCTTTTGGGGTGCTTCTATTGCCGAAATTTGAGGTTTTAGACTGGGTACAGCCGCAGGTCGTACACCCGAACGTTCATTGAGGCGAACACTCACTAAAGGCACTGTTATCGGTCGGATTTGGTCATTCGTAGTTGGTATCGGTACAGAATTGGCAGGGAAATTCGGCGAAACAGGAGATTCTGGGCGATCGACCTCTGTTGCAGCAGTTGAGTTAGAATCTGTCGGCGGCTGGTTTGACGGTGCTGGTGTTGCAGTCTGGAGTTGAGTTTCGGGAGTTTTTACGAACTGAGCCGGTTCGATAGAGGGACGCAACACCCAGCGATTTTCTACCCCGATTCTTTGGAATTGAATTTGTTCGCCGTTGAAAGCTGCTCCGGGAGCCAAATTTAGGACAATTCTCGTGGTTCCGGCGCGAAGTTGAGTCACGCCTACAGAACGCACTGCGCCTTGCGAGTATAGTTGAGTTGCGTCCACTCCGATCTCTGTATTGGGCAAATCCACAGCAATTTGATTCGGGTTGAGCAGAGAATATAGGGGAGTTGTTCCCTCTGGGAGAGTAATTTCTAGCTGATTTGTGGCTGGATCGAATTGCCAACTTGTGACTGTAGAAGCGTTGGCTGGTTGGAGTGTTATTTGGAGGATCGCAACTGTGGTGGCGGCGGCGCAGGCTAAATTTGCAGCGATCGACACAGAGCCTGACAGTGAGGGTATCATGTAGGTTTAAGGATAATTTTTTTAGTAAAGATATTGCGGGCGATCGAACTGTTAACGGCAAGCGCGGTTTAACGCTGAAAGTTTAGCATCAATTGGTAATTGGTAATTGGTAATTGGTAATTGGGGAATAGGAAGTTATACAAAGCAGCTTGATACTCCCCACCGATGAATCGGGGGGATTCTTGATGTATTCCACAAAGGGACTTTCAAAGGCGTTAAAAAAGCACCTCTACCCACTTAGATTGGACGAATCCAAACTTTGCGTATACTTTTAACTTTTTTCGGTTTTCGGAGTCCATCACTTATGCCAGATAGGTACGCTCAATAATTCACTGTTGCTTGTTTGGTCAGGCTACGTTCAGGCCGAGACGAACCAAAGAAAGGAGTTTCACCTTATTAAATTATTTCAACACGTAGATGGTTGTTCTTAATCGCTGTAATTAGTCTACCAGTTTGTATTAAACCGTGCCATATTTTTAGGCGACTTGCATTCGCAGCCGCGTTCCTCCCCATGTCGGTAGCCAAGGGCTTCCAGCTCGTTTTTAGGTGAAAAACTGTTTCTACAATTGTTGATGCTAAACCAACGATATTTCACGGGCAGAGCTCCCGCCGGACAAGGTAATGCCGTTTTTTTAAATAAATATTGCCTCTGATTTATATCTAGCAATATTTTTCAAACTTGGTACTCTATCATGTTCTGTCGATTACCGGAATACAAAAAGTTCGAGCGTGAGGACTTCAGTCCTCACGCTCGAACCTTAATCCGCTATTGGATTGCGGACTAAAGTTCTTACTACAAACCTTTGCGAGTTTTGTTTTATCTCGACCTAGTGACAAAATCCAGGGCAGTAATAGCATTACTAGGTCCAAAAACATTAGCCAAAACCTCCCCAGTGGCAGCAACTTGCAGGACATAACCGTTTGCCGTGGAGTTAATTCCCAAAGACTCAAAACTTAAGCCGTTGGCAAGGACAAACTTGTCGGTTCCTACTTCAAAATTAAGCACAGTATCGATGCCGCTGTTGCTATTTAACACAAATCGATCGCTCCCGCTACCTCCAATTAAAGTATCCTCTCCCCCATCGCCAAACAGCCAGTCATCCCCTGCGCCTCCATTGAGAATGTCGCTATCTTTCCCTCCATGAATCGTGTCGTTACCGTCACCGCCATTAAGGGCATCTTGCCCTTCATTGCCGTAGAGAAGGTCGTCGCCACTGCCACCGTTGATGCAGTCTTGCTGATCGTTTGCACCCACCGGGCCTAGCTCGTTTTCTCCCCGATCGCCAAAAATGGTATCGTTGCCATCATCGCCGCACAAAATATCGTTGCCGTCATCGCCATAAATCAAGTCGCTGCCGGCATCTCCGTGCGCTAAATCGTCATCCTTGCCGCCCTCAATGGTATCGTTGCCAAAACCACCGCCGAGAGAATCGGAACTCTCGCCGCCGTTGAGATAGTCGTTACCATCTCCCCCAAACAACAAGTCGCGGCCGTTGACATCGGTGACTAACTGGTTTGCCGTGCCGCCGTAAAGGGAATCGTCTCCCTCGTCGCCGACAATGGTATCAGCACCGAGTTCGCCCCAAATTATGTCGTTATCTTTGCCGCCGTAAGCTAAATCGTTACCTTTGCCAGCAAAAATGCTGTCGTTACCGCTACCGCTGCCAATGATGTCGCCGGTGTCGTTGCCGAAAATTAAGTCGCCTTCATCGCTAACATTTATGCTGCCTTGGGGATTGCCATAGTCGCCAACGATCGTATCAGAACCTTTATTGCCATAGAGAGTATCCGACCCGGTTTCGCCAAAAATGCGATCGCCCCCTTTTCCTCCAAATACCACATCCTGGCCGTTACCGCCTAGCAAACTATCGTCGCCCTCTTGGCCGTTGAGCCAGTCCTGGCCGTTGCCTCCAACCAGAAAATCTTGCCCCTCCGGGTCGCCGTCTAGGGAGTTTTGGACTCCGCCGAACAGAGAATCGTCTCCGCTGTCACCGTAGAGGCTGTCCGAGCCCTTGTCGCCCCAAATCAGGTCGTTTTCTTTGCCGCCGTAAACGGTGTCTGCGTCTTTGCCCCCGTAAACCGTGTCATTACCTTGAGCGCCAGCAATGGCGTCGCTGGAAGAACCGCCGAAAATCAGATCGCCGTCGTTACCAGTCAAGTTGATGTTGTTGCCGTTGTCCCCGACGATCGTATCGGAACCGCGATCGCCGTACAATGTGTCGGAATTGCGATCGCCAAATATGCGATCGTCTTGTTTGCCCCCGAACACCACATCATTTTCTTTACCGGCGTAAACGATGTCGTTGTTTCTGCCAGCAGCGATGAAGTCTTGCTGTTGGTCTCCAAAGAAGATATCGGAGCCACCTTCGCCTAAAAGCGTGTCGTTGCCCTCAAAGGAGACAAACAGTTCGTTAGTGTCGTTTCCTGTTAAATAATCGTTTCCGGGAGTCCCGAGCACAGTGTTTTCGATGTCAATGAGCGCGGAGGCGCTTGACTCGAAGTTGAGTATTGGGGAAGGCTGGGGTTGGACAAATGCGATCGGCCTCAGCAGGGGTAAGGGTTCGCAACCGCAACCGGTATCCGGTTCGGGAACTCCAGCGAAAATAGGAGTCGGAGTCGGCATCCCCGGAGTCGGCATCCCCGGAGTCGGTGCGCCCGGAGTCGGCATCCCCGGAGTCGGCATCCCCGGAGTCGGCGCGCCCGGAGTCGGTGCGCCCGGAGTCGGCGTCCCCGGAGTCGGCGCGCCCGGAGTCGGTGCGCCCGGAGTCGGCGTCCCCGGAGTCGGCATCCCCGGAGTCGGCTCGCTCGGAGTCTGAGTCGGCTCGCTCGGAATCGGAGTCGGAATCGGAGTCGGAATCGGAGTCCCCGGAGTCCCCGGAGTTGGAGTCGGAGTCGGATTAGGATTCGGAGTCCCCGGAGTCCCCGGAGTCCCCGGAGTCGGATTCGGAGTCCCCGGAGTCGGAGTCGGATTAGGAGTCGGAGTCCCCGGAGTCGGATTAGGAGTCGGAGTCCCCGGAGTCGGATTAGGATTCGGAGTCGGATTAGGAGTCGGAGTCCCCGGAGTCGGAGTCCCCGGAGTCCCCGGAGTCGGATTAGGAGTCGGAGTCCCCGGAGTCGGAGTCCCCGGAGTCCCCGGAGTCGGATTCGGATTCGGATTAGGATTAGGAGTCGGAGTCCCCGGAGTCGGAGTCCCCGGAGTCGGAGTCCCCGGAGTCGGAGTCCCCGGAGTCGGAGTCCCCGGAGTCCCCGGATTCGGTAGCCCCGCTAGGACGGTGGTGATGACAGTGGCCCTAGACTCGGAACCGTTGTTGTTGGTCTGTTCTGGGTCAAAAGTGGTCGATCGGCTCTTGGAGGTATTTTTGATGCTGCCCGTTTCTGGAACGACTAATGTTACCTGGCGATCGGTGTTGCTGCCGCTAGCCAAGCTGGGAATTATTGGGAAGGTGACAATCCCCGTCACTGGATCGTAAGTGCCGTCATTGGATGCCGTGACTATCTTTAAACCGGGAATGATGCTGTCTGTAATCACTACATTTTCCGCAGCATTCGGCCCATTGTTGGAGGTAGTGATAGTATATGTCACCAAACTGCCTGCCTGAGCCGATGTGAAGCCGTCCTTGACTGTAACCAGATCGGCGACTGCACCAATGGTCGTAATGACTTGTCCCCCCGGCTCACCGGGCGCTGCGATGACCGAGCCGTTGTTGT
>NZ_JAUBPN010000006.1:42671-262555 GCF_036700745.1 Microcoleus sp. S36a_B3
TGACTAGGTTGGTCGCGGTACTAGGGCCGTTGTTGCTAGTAGTAATTGTATAAATCAGCGTATCGCCCGCCTTGATGGTTGCCGGAGCAGTCTTTTGGGTGACAATATCGGCGACTGCACCAATGGTCGTAATGACTTGTCCCCCCGGCTCACCGGGCGCTGCGATGACCGAGCCGTTGTTGTTTGTCAGGTCGGGGTCAAAAGTGTCCGATGTACTCGAAACCACGTTGAGGATGCTTGTCAGCGTCGGTGGCGGTACAAATCTGATCGTGCGGCTCTGGCTGCTGCCGCTGGCTAAAGTCGGGATCGGGAAATCGATCGTCCCTGTGGTTTCGTTGTAGGTTCCGCCGTCGGACACCGTGACATTTTTTAAGCCGGGAATCAGGCTGTCGGTGATGACTAGGTTGGTCGCGGTACTAGGGCCGTTGTTGCTAGTAGTAATTGTATAAATCAGCGTATCGCCCGCCTTGATGCTTGCCGGAGCAGTCTTTTGGGTGACAATATCGGCCCCAGGACTGACGCTGGTGGACACGGTAGCACTGGGGTCGGTACCGTTGTTGTTGTTGGGAGTCAAGTCGGGAGTGATCGAGCTACTTCTGGCGGTGTTGCTGATGGAAGTTGCCGTCAGGGGTACTGTGAAGCCGATCGTCCGGTTGACTGTCTCACCGTTGGCGATCGCCACGGGTGGGAAGGTGACAATGCCTGTCACTGCATCGTAAGTGCCGTCGTTAGATGCCGTGACTCCCGTTAATCCGGGAACGATGCTGTCAGTGATGGTTACAGCTTGTGCCGGACTGGGGCCGTTGTTGAGTGTGGCGATGCTGTAGCTGACCGAGCTGCCGGGGACAGCAGTGGTAGAGCCGGTTTTGGTGGTTGCCAGATCGGCGTTGGGCGTAATAGTTGTCGTAACACTAGAGTTAGTGGGAGTTCCCTCTTTGTTGGTGGTGGAGCCGTTGTTGTTACTGGCGATCGGGTCATAAGTCCTCGAGCGGCTCCGAGCCGTGTTGCTGATGGTGTTAAGCGTGGCTGGCGCAACGAAACTGACGGTGCGGGGCTCAGTCGCCCCGTTTGCCAGCGTCGCCACCGGTGGAAAGGAGACAATGCCGGTTTGTGCGTCATAGCTCCCGCCGTTGGAAAAGCTGACTCCTGTTAAACCCGGAATAATGCTGTCAGTGATGGTCACGTCGATCGCTGGGTCGGGCCCCCTATTAGTCGTGTTCAGCGTGTAGGTGACGGTTGACCCGGCCGCAGCAGTCAGATTGCCGCTCTTGGTAGTGACTACATCCGCGACTGTATTGACAATTGTGGTAAAGACTACACCAGGCCCATCGACTTGCCCCGGCCGGGATATAGCGCTGTTGTTGCTGAGGTCAGGGTCGAAAGTCGAGCTATTGCTGAATGCAATGTTAGAAAAAGTGGTGCCGACAGGTAAATCAGACCGCACATTAACTGTCACGCTGTAAGTGAGAGTCTCGCCGGGATTGAGAACGGGAACTACAGGCCAGGTGACAGACTTCGTTTGGTTCTGGTAAGTGCCATTATCCGAGAGATTGAGAATTGGCGGGTTTCCGGGGGGAATGAGCAGTTCAAAAGGTATTTCGTCTTGAATCTTGACGTTTCTAGCCGGTGCTGGCCCTTTGTTGACCGTTGTAATCGTGTAGGTAATGCTGCCCCCTGGCTTGATGAACGCAGGGCCGGTCTTGATCGTGCTCACGTCAGCCGAGATAGTCGGAGGATTTACCGTCTCGACTACCAGGTTTTGAAGTTCGTGAATGTTGTTGGCACCTCCTGTGGAACTGCCAAAACCAAATTTGAAAATTGGCGGTACTGGGCCGTTTTCGGTTGCCAAGTTGGGGATGTCGATCACTGTAGTTTCGTAGGTGCCGTCAAAATTCCTATCGAAGGCAACGGTGAGGCGATTGGGTTCCACCTTGTCGTTAGATGGGTTCAGCGTCACTTGAACGGCTCTTCTGGCTGCATTGCGATCGCTCGTGAACGTATTGCTGAAATTAAAACTACTGCCGGCAACAGGGCCACTAAAGTCAATGCTCGTAGGAATGTTATCGATGCCGAAGGGAACGATCGCATTTGTTAAAAACGAATAACTATTTGCTTGATTTCCTCTAATAGTTACTGAATCAGGTCTGAAAGAACCAATAGAGGAGCCGGGAATCGAAGGAGGCTCCGGG
The DNA here is from genome assembly GCF_036700745.1 of Microcoleus sp. S36a_B3. Lineage (NCBI taxonomy): Bacteria > Bacillati > Cyanobacteriota > Cyanophyceae > Oscillatoriales > Microcoleaceae > Microcoleus > Microcoleus sp. S36a_B3. The sequence continues at coordinate 44,861 of NZ_JAUBPN010000006.1, forward strand.
CCAGAGCGCCCTTCTGTGGATGTTGAAAAATTGCCAAACTCGTCAAGCCCAATGCCTAAATAACCTCCGTCAATACCGGGTGTACCCGTTCGTGGAGCATAAGCCAGAGAACCGCCATAACCCCCAGTCCTGGTTGGGCTAACAGTGCCATCAATCAAGAAGAAACCCAGCCCGTCTCCTGGCTGAGGACTAATAAAGGGTTGCGGAGACTGAAATTGCTCGCTTGAACCGTAGGAATAAAAATCAAACTTAACTCTGATACCGTCGGTTGAAGGAATGGGGTTGTTGTAGATGACGAAGGCTTCCCGGTTGTTTACTGCTGGAGTTAATCGCAGGGCGCCATCGCCTGGAACACTGCCTCCGACCGCCGGAAGTATGCCGGATACAGTCCCTCCGGTAATGCCGGGGATATCTTGAGAAGATGCTGGTCCCCCAGCCGGATTGAACAGCGCACCGCGTGTTCCCCCGTAAATCCAAGGCCCCCTAACTGTGGCGTTCTTGAAAGTTTCGTTAACTAATGTGCCTAGGGTGTAGCTGTATGCTTCGAGCGCTACTTTTTCAATGGCGATACTCGCCTCGATTTCCCCTGTCGCAAATTCTAATTTCCAGTCGCCGCCTAGTGCCGCACTCCCCGTCAAGTTGTCGGAGGCTGCAATATCTGCACCACTAATTGCCTTCAGCCACCGCACGAAGGCCCGGCCGCTTTCTCCGGCTGCGACACTACACCCGCACAACAAGATAGCTCCTCTCTCGCTGAGGCTTTTTCCCCACTGCTGCAACAAATGGCTGTAGGTTTCTATGTTGTCGCTGCTCAGGGCGATCGACCCTAGTTGCACTGCTGCTTCTCGACCGTGAGAAATTATTTGCAGGCTGTCTAAATTGCTACAACTAGCCAGAATTGTAGTAATTTGCTCGACTCCATCCCGCTGCGAGTCGAGTATAAATACTTCTGTACCTGCTGTTGCTCCGCTTGCCAAGCTGTCGTATTGCTCTACTCTGGCATCGAGGAACAGCACATTTTTTACACTCCGGGAGATCGGCGATTTTGTTGCTGGCAAAAATTCTGTTTGGGAGTTCCCAATTCCCGCGCTCTCATCGTTTTGTGAAGAATACAGACACCAGTCTCCATTTACTTGTTGTATTTTTTGAGCGGGATGAGTTACTGTTATTCGGGATGTTTTGTTAGTAATGCTTGCGGTGGTATTGCTTACTTTTTGGGTTGTAAAAATTGGTTTGTTGCAGATGCTTTGCATGGTAGAATTCCCTGAGTAATAATTGCCGTAAGATGCCAGTTTCAAGATAATAGCGATATCGGAAAAAAAAGCTTGGATTGCAGAGTTATCAGCTCTGCAGCTTGAATGTAATCGAGAGCAAGAGGCTTATTTTACTCAGCACAAAGCTGTGCTATCTCGCTCTTTGATAGCATTGCAAATATAGTCAGCGCAACCGCTGAAGATAGGGAAATTAAATTCCACTAATCTATCTATTGGGAGATATTTCGCATTCGATTTTTGCGATAGAGTGTATTTTTATACCCGCATTTTTTTTACATCCGGCAACGGACAATAACAAGAATTCTCAAAAATTTATTTTATGAGGTTTCTGTCGATCGCCCAATGCAGTTTACGGGTAGAGAAATTTCACTATTTCTGAACTAAGAAACCGGGCTTGACAGACAAAAAGAGTTCCTTGCAGCCCTCAAACCCGGTAAAAAACCCGGTTTCTTGGGTTTTGGTGCGCTAGCCCCGTTCGCAATCTCCCAAAGAGATTAATTAAGGATGGGATTGCTAGAAAGCGGCCGGGACATAATTAGACCGGCAGCATCCAAAACCTGCGATTAAACTGAAACATACATACCCTGTAGCGACGAGGTGTCTTAAAAATTTATGAGTTGCAGTCGGGAAACAACAATTCTGGTTTGAGACTGCGTTTATTTGCACAAAAACAGATTGGTACAGCTAGCAAGAAACTTCTCACTCAAACTGTCAACTTATAGTCTTCTAGCGAGTTTATGTTTGAGGTTAATGGTCGGGACAATTGTTTGTACACAATTTTTCATGATGTTTTGCAGAAATCGATTTGCAGATGTGTTCGTCAGCTACTGGCGATTTTTATTCGCTCATTTTTTCAACTGCAGGAGGGCGTCTAGGAGACTAGGAACTGGCTTGATTCCTAGATTTTTCGCCACCAAACTCAGATTTATTCTCTAAACCTGGTTTTTGCGTGCAAGTCCTCAACTAGAAAAGCACCGCATCGCAGTCTGCCACTTATAGCAACTGTAACCAAGCAATACTGCTCGATTAATTTTTAATTGCTGAGTTTTGGCACGGCTTGTGCTGAAAAAGATCCAGCAACAATCCTTACACTTAAGTACATACTAACTTATCAATTACTGCATCAGCAAATTTACGTAGATAGTAGCCCATTACAAGTTATATCTTTTCACCGCGAACGTCAAGAGTTCTGGCTCGGTAGTAGCGACCATCAAGACATGGCCCTGAAGGGTTGACTGCACAACGGATGTAATGAGACCGTGCGTTGTACTCGCGATCTCGCCGAGCGCATAACCAAGGTCTTCTACGTAAGTGCGATCGACCGTTGCTAGTTGATTTCGCGCCAGTATGTTTGCTACCGCCAGCCCGGCCGCTGCAATTTTATCTTGGGCTTGGGGCCGATCGCATCACCCACAAAGACCGCAGCGACGGAGCTAAACCGATGAAAATAATCAGGATAGTAGTTAGTACATTTAGTCAACTTGTGTGGGGAATATTTTCTTTAATTTAGGCGATCGACAACAGAAAATTATCCGCCGAAAGACGGTTTTAAATCATAAAAGTTCCCGGCCAAGTTTCAAACTTGCCGGTACGTTAGCCGTTTGCTGGCTGCTACTCGCGGGAGAGCGGTTATTTTACCAAACTAGACAGGAGAAACCGGGTTTAGTTCAAAAACAGACAAGCCCGTAATAGGTTCGCTCGTTCGGACTTCAATCCTCTTTAAATCAGAGGACTAAAATCCTCACTACGAACGGTTGGAAAAAATCCGGTTCCTCTCAAAAACCAAAACGGTTAAACCTTAGCAACATCCGCCGCTAAATCCATCAATGTACTAGAAGCCTCCACCTTTGCAACATCCAACAAAGTCTTTAAAACCGAATCGGGATTCAAACTAATCGAATCAATTCCCAACTCCACCAAGAATCGAGCAAACTCAGGATAATCGCTTGGTGCTTGACCGCAAATTCCAATCTTGCGATCGTACTTTTTCGCCGCTTTAATGGCAATTTCTATCATCCGCTTCACAGCTTCATTACGTTCATCAAAAATGTGGGCGACTAAAGCAGAATCTCGGTCTAATCCTAATGTTAGCTGAGTTAGATCGTTAGAGCCGATCGAGAATCCGTCAAAAACTTGGGCAAATTCATCAGCAAATATGACATTGCTAGGCAATTCGCACATCACATAAACTTGCAAGCCGTTTTCACCCTTGACTAAACCGTGTTTGGCCATCTCAGCTAAGACTTTTCGACCTTCCTCCGGCGTGCGACAAAACGGAATCATCGGAATCACATTTGTCAAGCCCATTTCGTCGCGAACTCGCTTCAATGCTTTGCATTCCAAAGCGTAAGCTTCGCGGTAATTCGGGTCGTAATAGCGAGAAGCGCCGCGCCACCCGATCATCGGGTTTTCTTCTTTGGGTTCAAACTGCCGCCCTCCCAAAAGATTAGCATATTCGTTGCTCTTGAAATCGCTCATCCGCACGATGACAGGATTGGGATAAAATGCGGCGGCGATGGTGGCAATTCCGCAGGCTAATTTGTCGGTAAAAAAATCTGGTTTGTGTTCGTAAAGTGCTGTGAGTTTGCCAATTCGACGCTTGACTGATTCGTCGGTCAATTCGTCAAAGTGAATCAGTGCTAGGGGGTGCGTTTTGATGTGGTTGGCGATGATGAATTCCAGCCGCGCTAAGCCTACGCCGTTGCAAGGAATTGCTGACAAACTAAAAGCTTCTTCTGGGTTGCCGACATTCATTAAAATTTGAGTGCGGGTGCGGGGCAAATTGTCGATCGCACTTTCTTGTATTTCAAACTCCAATAAACCCGAATAAACTTTGCCTTCGTCTCCTTCGGCACAACAAACAGTAATTTCTTGATTGTTTTGCAAGACTGTCGTAGCGTCGCCGGTGCCGACAATTGCGGGAATTCCCATTTCTCGGGCAATGATGGCAGCGTGGCAAGTGCGGCCGCCGGAATTGGTGACGATGGCGCTGGCTTTTTTCATAATCGGTTCCCAATCCGGGTCAGTTTTGTTGGTGACAAGAACTTCTCCAGCTTCAAATTCGGCGATTTTGTGAGAGTCTAAAATGATATGGGCTTTGCCTTGTCCGATCGCTTCGCCCACGGCGCGTCCCGTTGTCAAAACTGTGCTGGAACCGTGCAATTTGTAGTTCCGCAAAACTGTGGCGGATTTTTGTGATTGTACTGTTTCCGGTCGCGCTTGGACGACAAAAAGTTCGCCTGTATTGCCGTCTTTTGCCCACTCGATATCCATCGGCGTGTAGGTTCCCCGCACTTGGGAATAGTGTTCTTCGATCTGTATTGCCCAACGTGCTAGTTGCAGAATTTCGTCATCGTTAATGGCGTATTTACCGCGTTCTTTTGGCGATACTGAGACGTTTTTGGTGTATTTTGAACCGCCAAGATCGTACACCATTTTGATGTCTTTTGTACCGAGCAGTTTGTCGAGAATTGGGCGGAAACCTTGTTTTAATGTGGGTTTAAAAACTAGGTATTCGTCGGGGTTTACGGCTCCTTGAACGATGTTTTCTCCTAATCCGTAGGCGGCGGTAACTAATACGGCATTTTTGAAGCCGGTTTCGGTGTCGATGCTGAACATGACGCCGGAGGATGCTAAGTCCGATCGCACCATTTTTTGCACGCCGACGGATAAAGCGACTTCTAAGTGGTCGAAACCTCGGAGTTGGCGGTAGGAAATTGCTCTGTCGGTGAAGGTGGAGGCGAAGCATTTGTGGCAGCATTCGAGCACGCCCGTGCAGCCGTGAACGTTGAGGTAGGTTTCTTGCTGTCCGGCGAAACTCGCGTCTGGTAAGTCTTCGGCGGTGGCGGAGGAACGTACTGCTACGTCGGTTCCCTCGCCGTAGCGATCGCACAATTTTTCGTAAGCATCTGCGATCGCCGCTTGCAGTTCTTCTGGAAATGGTGTACTCAGAATCAATCCGCGCGCTTCCTTGCCTTTTTGTTGTAGGTTGTGCAGGTTTTCTACGTCTAAATCAGCAAATATTTCGCGCAATTTTGCTTCTAAACCCCCCGCAGAGATGAAGTAACGGTAAGCGTATGCTGTAGTTGCAAATCCGTTGGGGACGCTGACTCCTTTGGGTTTTAGCTGTTGGATCATTTCGCCCAAAGAAGCATTTTTACCGCCTACTAATGGGATATCGGCGATCCCGACTTCATCAAACCACAATACTAAGGATTTTTCTTTGGGAATTAAAAGTTGTTGTTGACTTGCTAATTTTTCTAGCATGAGTTTTTTCCTCTCAACTTCATTTCTCTTCTGTCAGTTGATATCGCCTGTCAAGCTCTCCTATGAGGTACTATCTGGCCTAGGGCATACCTCACTGTTTTAAGAACCGCTATATGAGATTTTAGATTGTACCTCTTCCATTCATTCACCAATAATCTGAAATAGCCTGGATCTGTGTCGATTCGCCTTTCATCTGGGGTTTAGATCAAATCCTCTCTTCATCGAAATAGTAAATTCACTGTTGACTGTTGACTGTTGACTGTTAACATCATTTGAATCCGCAAGCTTAAACTATCGTCTCAACGTTTGGATCGATCGCGAGTTCCGCCTTCAAGTTGTGTATCGCTTTTGGGCTGGGGCGAAAGACAGTCAACAAAAAGCTGTCAACTTTTTAAGGTATTTTTTGGCGAAGTTTATCGAGTTTTTTCCTAGGCTGTATCTAGCAGACTTTTTGATTGCCTATATTTCAATATTATCACTTTTTTTATAAATAGCAAGACTCGTAGAAAAAAAGATTCATTGCAAAAAGTTAAGAAATGGCTGTGGGGATTTTATGTAAGCTATTATAAAAAAAAACTGGCAAACAGATGAATATCTAAGATAGTTGCCACGGTTTTTTTGCACTGACCTCGCTGTGCGGGCACAGGGCTGGGATTGTGTTGGTAGCCGAATCTACGGGCAAAAAAGAATTTGTTGCTGGGGGCGATCGCCCAAAAAACACAACACCAAGCAGGTTTGTTTATTGAAAAAACCGAACTTCTCAAAACCGCAACACAAAAGTTTGATTCCTGATTGGCTTAACCTCATCGGAGCGCAAACACTCGTTCTATAGTATTAGATTTGAGTTGCCCTCAATGGCTTTCAATTATTGAATTATCTGCCTCTATCTGTGTCGTAACTTGGGAAATTTGCGGTTAACAGAGCGATCGAATATTTATGCCACTCAATTCTATTGTATAACCTTTGTAATGGGTTACTGCTAATAAAAAATGTTAACTGCGAGCTTTTTTTTCATGCTCAATTACCTTTTTTCCTACGAGCCGTAACTCATATTACCTTCCAAAGGCTGTAGTTGTTAAACCCGCAGGTTTTTAACTTTGAGCAGCGGTATTTTGGGGTATTCAATTATTTATATGCTATAATAGTTAGCTCGACTGCCTTATGACAAAAAACAAGGTATATGATATCAGTTTTGAACTCAACCGGAAAGAAAAACGGCTTTAAAGTTCTCTTGGTCGAAGATAATCAAGCCGAAGCCGAGCTGATCGAAGAATTATTATTAGAAAGAAACGTCAGGAGACCAGAAGCGCAAAGGCTTTCTGTAAGCTGTACAGACCGTCTCAGCACAGCGCAGCAACTTTTGAGCGGCGAACATTTTGATGTGATTTTACTAGACCTTTCCCTGCCAGACAGCCAAGACTTGAGTACAATTGTCAAGATACAAGAATACAGCCTCAATACTCCGATCGTCGTATTGACTGCCCGCAACGATGAAGAACTAGCCGTGAAGTCAATTCAAGCAGGAGCTCAGGATTATTTAGTCAAGCGAAAAATTGACAGCGAATTATTAATGCGATCGCTCCGCTACGCAGTCGAGCGGCAGCACAACCAAGAAGCTTTGCAAAAAAGTGAAGAAAAATATCGCTCGGTAGTCGAAAATTCCCTCGTCGGAATTGCAATTATTGCTCCTCCAATTTCCCCCGATTTAGTCGGAAAATGCGAGTGGTTGGAAGTTAACGATGCTTTGTGCAATTTACTGGGATACAACCGCGAAGAACTTCTGCAGGGAAATTGGGAAAGTTGGAGTTTTCCTGAAGATTTGCAGGCAAGTTTAGAGCAGTTAAATAAAATTTTGGCAGGGGAGAGCGAAGGCTATGTTTTAGATAAAAGGTGGCGGAAAAAAGACGGAAACACTGTTTATACGAGAGTTTCTTTGCGCTGTATTCGCGGCAGAGACGGCTCGATCGACCGGATGATTAAAATAATTTTGGACGTGAGCGATCGCTACCGCTACGAAGATGAATTAAAAGCATCAAAAGAGTTTTTGAATCACACGATCGATGCTACTCCCGATCCAATTTTTGTCAAAGATGAGCAGCACAAGTGGGTTGTATTAAACGACGCTTTTTGCGAGTTGATGGGCAAAAGGCGATCGGAACTGATTGGGAAATCTGGATACGAGTTTTTACCCGCAGCACAAGCAGATTTTTTTGAACAGCAAGACCTGGAAGTTTTCAAAAGAAGCCAGCCTCAAGAAACAGAAGAAATCTTTACTGATTCCGCAGGCAAAAAGCGGATTATATCTACAAAAAAGACAGTTTTCAAGAAAGCCAACGGTACTAAGATGTTGGTCGGAACAATGCGAGATGTGACCGAGTACAAGCGCCAGCAAATAGCGCTGCAGAAAAGCGAAGCTCGATTTCAAAAAATGGCAGCCAACGTGCCGGGAATGATTTATCAATTTCGGCTATCTCTTGATGGAAAAATATTTTTCCCCTATGTTTCTTCTGGTAGTATTCAGCTCTACAACTTAAGACCCGAAGAAATCGAAAAAAATGCCGATTTGCCTTTTGCAACAGTTTGTCCTGACGACATCTCAGACTTGCAGCGTTCGATCGCAACTTCAGCGACAACCCAGCAAGCTTGGCAACACCAGTGGCGGCAAGTTGTGGGAGAACGAGTGAAATGGCTGCAAGGCGCTGCCAAACCGGAAAAACAAGCCAACGGCGATATCATTTGGGATGGTTTGGTGATGGATATCACTGAATTAAAACAAACCCAGCAAGAGCGCGATCGCTTCTTTAATATTTCCCTAGATTTACTTTGCATTGCAGGTTTTGACGGCTATTTCAAACGCTTAAACTCTGCTTGGTCAAATCTATTAGGTTACAGCATAGCCGAACTTATAGCCAAACCTTTTCTAGAATTCTTGCATCCCGAAGACCTAGCAATAACTACAGCCGCGGTAGAAACACTAAAAAATGGCAACCCCGTCATTAACTTAGAAAACCGCTATATTTGCCGTGATGGTAGTTATAAATGGCTGTCGTGGACGGCATCGCCCTTTGCCGAAGAAGGTTTGATTTATGCAGTGGCCCGCGACGTAACACTGAGCAAACAAGCAGAAGCTGAATTACGTAAGAGCGAAGCCACCAACCGCGCTCTTTTAAACGCGATACCTGACATGATTTTTCGCTGTCGCGCCGACGGTACTTTGGTAGACTTTAAACCCGCAAAAGACCTCCTGACTCTAGTACCAGCAAACATATTTATTGGCCAAAAAGCACAAGACATATTGCCGTCTGCTTTTGCTGAAGAAATCTTGTCCGCTAATCAACAAGCCCTCGATACAGGGGAGGTTCAAGTTCTAGAATATCAACTGCCAATTCAGGATGCACTGTGCCATTTTGAAGCGAGAATTGTCTTCTGCACGGATGACGAAATTATCGCGATTGTCCGCGACATCACCAACCGCAAACGTTTCGAGTCAAAACTCCAGCGACAAGCCGCAGCAATGGCAGCGGCTTCCGAAGGCATCGGCATTGTTAATGCCAGCGGAGAGGTGATTTATGCCAACGCAGCTAAACTCAAAATCTACGGTTACAATTCCCTCGAAGAAATGTTGGGCAAAAGTTGGAAAATGTTTTATGCAGGCGCAGAACTTGCAAGGTTTGAGGGGGAAATTATGCCGACTTTAGCGCGGCAAGGTTATTGCAGCACTGAAGCTGTAGGCTGCCGCCGCGACGGCTCTCAATTCCCTCAAGAAATCTCGCTGACAGCCCTACCAGACGGCGAAATAATTTGCATTGTTCGCGATATTGCTGCGAAAAAGAAAGCTGAAGCAGAGTTACAAGATAGCAAGCGGTTTGGTGCTCGAATTGCTGAGGCAAGTCCTAATATTTTGTATGTTTGTGACTTAATAGAACAAAAAAATATCTATGCAAATGCTTCTATTTATCACATTCTCGGCTATACGGTAGAGGAGATTTTGGCGCTCGGGCCGTGGATGCTGTCAAGTTTCATCCACCCGGAAGATGCTATCAAAATGCCTGATTATTTACAGCAAGTCGAAACTGGCATTGAAGGGGATATATTTGAAATTGAATACCGCGTCAGGCATCAGGATGGTTCTTGGCGCTGGATTCTCAGCCGAGATACTGTTTTTGCTAAAACAGCAGAGGGTAAGTTAAAACAAATTCTCGGCACGGGAACTGATATTACTGAAAGCAAGCAAGCAGAAGATGAAATTAAGCTGTTGCTGGCGGCAACTCAAGCAATTAGTCAGTCGGCAGATTTTCACAGCGCCCTCCCGGATATTTTGCGGTTGTTGTGCAATGCGATCGGCTGGGATTTTGCGGAAGCTTGGATACCTGCGGCTAATGCTAGTGTTTTGGAACACAGCAAAACTTGGTATGCTAGCGATCGCGATTTAGATAAATTCGGCCGCGAAAGTAAGAAAATTAGATTCGCCCCCGGAGTGGGAGTGCCGGGACGGATTTGGTCAACCCAAAATGTAGAATGGATGGAAGATATTTCTGCCGTCAATAATTCGTTGTTTGCCCGATCGCAAATGGCGGCAGCAATCGGATTGAAAGCTTGTTTCGGAGTGCCGATTCGCACTAAATCTCAGGTGCTGGCAGTTTTACTATTTTGCAAGCGTTCTCGCTCGATTATGGAGCCGCGCGTAGTAGAGTTAGTCAAGGCGGTAGCAACTCAATTAGCTTCTCACATTCAGCGCAAACAAGCTGAAGAAAAATTGCGTAAAAGTGAAGAAAGGTGGCAGTTAGTTCTTAAAGGCAATCAAGACGGAATTTGGGATCTGAATCTTCAAACAGATGAAGCTTTTCGATCTGCCCGCTGGCAAGAAATTATCGGTTATGCAGACGGCGAAATCGACAGTTGCAACAGCGAATGGATCGATCGCATCCATCCAGACGATCGCGAGCGAGTGCAAGCAGCGCTCCAAGATTATCTCGATCGCCAAACCCTCAATTACGCCGCCGAATACCGCTTGCAGTGCAAAGACGGCAGCTACAAGTGGGTGCTAGCCCGCGCTCAAGCAGTGTGGGACGAAGCCGGAAACCCCCTGCGGATGGTGGGTTCGATGACGGATATCAGCGATCGCAAACAAGTAGAATTAGCTTTGCTGCAAGTCACTCAAGCCGTCGAAAGTACCAGCGACGCGATCGCCATCGCCGACTTAAAAGGGCGGTCTCTTTACCACAATCAAGCCTTCATTCAGCGTTACGGCTACAGGGTAGAAGAACTCAACGCTCTCGGCGATCGCGCAGCCCTTTATGTCCGACCTAAAACTTACAAACAAATCTATAAAAACATTCGCCAAGGTCGCTCTTGGTGCGGCGAAATTGGGCTGCAAACTAAGAGCGGTGAAGCTGTTACCGCCCTGGTGCGAGCCGACACTATTAAAGATAAAAATTGCCATTCTATCGGCTTAATTGCAGTTATTACCGATATCACCCAACGCAAAGAAGCCGAAGCACTTTTGCACCAGCAATTAAAGCGCGAACAGTTGGCAACAGCCATGATGGAACGCATTCGTTCTTCTCTCAATCTCGAAGAAATTCTCACCAACGCTGTCGAAGAAGTGCGACATTTTTTGCAAGTAGACCGCACTGTTATTTACCAATTTAAGTCGGATTGGAGCGGGTTTATCGCTGTGGAGTCGGTAGCTGACAATTCCCTACAAATTCTAGGAACAGAAATTTATGACCCTTGTTTTGGAGAAACCTACGCTTCTCTTTACCAAGACGGTAGAATTAGAGCCACAGATGATGTTTACAATGCCGGCATCGCCGAATGTTACTTGACTTTGTTGGCTGGGTTGCAGGTGAGAGCGAGTCTGGTAGTGCCGATTTTGCAAGGCCAAAACTTGTGGGGGCTGTTAATTGCCCACCACTGCAAGGGCGCGCGTCCCTGGCAAAAAATGGAGGCAGAGTGCCTGAAACAATTGGGGGTGCAGTTGGCGATCGCGATCCAGCAATCGACCCTATTTGAACAAGCACAAACCGAAATTGCCGATCGCAAACAAGCAGAAGCTGCCCTGCAATTAGCCGCCGAATCCGCCGAATCCGCCAATCGCGCTAAAAGCGACTTTCTCGCCAACATGAGCCACGAATTGCGGACACCTTTGAACGGAATTTTAGGATACATTCAACTGCTAAAAACCGATCGCAATTTAACGGCAGATCAGCAGGAAAGTCTCAACAGCATTCACCAGTGCGGCAACCATCTGCTAACGCTGATTAATGACGTTTTAGACATCTCAAAAATCGAAGCTAGTAAAATGGAACTGTCACCGATAGACGTGCATTTTCCCAGTTTTGTTAAAAGTATTGTGGATTTGTTCCAGATGCGGTCGCAACAAAAAGGAATAACCTTTAATTATGAGCAAGTATCCGCGCTGCCAGACACAATTTTGGCTGACGAAAAAAGGTTGCGCCAAGTTTTGATTAATTTGCTCAGCAATGCAGTTAAGTTTACTAACAGCGGTGGGGTAACATTCAAAGTCGGTTATGCAGAAAATTCGGTAGAAAAACCTCCTCAAATTAACAGCCAAAAATTGAAATTAAAGCCAAAACTAGCGCCCAAAAAAAACAATTTAATCACAAATTTAGCCGCGCCGATGGCAACACAAGAAGCGGGCGAAGCGATAATTTCAGCAGCAAATAAAAAGCAATTACGAGTTGCTAAAATTCGCTTTCAAGTCGAAGATACTGGTATGGGCATCGGGCAGGATAAATTAGAAGAAATATTTTTGCCTTTTCATCAAGTGGGCGATCGTAGCAATTTCGTCGAAGGTACCGGACTGGGGCTTTCCATCAGTCAAAAATTAGTCAATATGATGGGCAGCAAAATTCACGTTCAAAGTACCTCGGACAAAGGCAGCATATTTTGGTTGGATCTAGACTTGCCCGCAGTCGCCGAGTCTTCTCAACTCCCCGCCCCGCAAGAAAAACGCCGGCTTGTCGGTTTTAGCGGCTGCCAGCGGAAAGTGCTGATAGTGGACGATAACGAAGTAAATCGCGCCATCCTAAACAGGATGCTTTCTCGTTTGGGTTTTGAAATCGCCCAAGCCGTAGACGGCGAAGACTGCTTGCAAAAAGCACAGGAATTTCTACCGGATATAATTTTAATGGACTTGTTGATGCCGGTAATGGACGGTTGGGAAGCTACCAAGCTGTTGCGACAGTTGCCGGAATTAAAAGATGCGGTTATCCTTGCTTTATCTGCTAGCGTCTACGAGATTACGAGGCAAGAGAGTATACTTGCAGGTTGCAATGATTTTCTCACCAAGCCGATTCAAACTAACGAGCTTTTAGAATTATTGCGCCTGCATTTGAGACTAGAATGGATTTACGAAGACGGAACAGGAACCAAAAAACGGAAAGCTCAAACTCCCAAAATATCATCTGAGATTGCTGCTGCTGACTCAACAATAGTGTCTCCTAGCTCAGAGTCAATTTTAGTCTTGTTAAGATTGGCTGCAATGGGCGATATTGAAGCTATTCTGGAGGAAATTGCTAAACTCGAACATTCAGATCCGACATTAGCGCCTTTCGTCGATCGCCTGCGGCAACTTACTAAAGGATTTCAGCTCAAGCAAATTCGAGACTTTTTGAAGCAACATTTGTCCTAACATTGAGGGTAGTTAACAGAAAATTTAAAATTAGTTAAATCTCGCGCCCCGATCGTCATTGTCAATCAGGCAATACGCTTGCATTAAACCCGATCGCCCCTAGCCCCCTTGAAGAATGGGGGAACCCGAAGCGATCAAAGTCCCCCGACTATCCGGGGGATTTAGGGGATCTGCGGAAAATAAACACTGTTAAATGAACAGTCTCGCGCTAAAACGGTGGTTGCAAATAGAAGCATCTACGAAGCAACGGGGTTTCTAGAGCCGTAGAACATTAGTTGAATCCGATTGTAAGTCACAATTGACAACTCACAAATCAAAAATTTGAAGATTTCCGTTGAATATGAAAGATCAGAATTCCACAAGAAGCATCATACTAATTGTAGATGACAACCAAACCAATCTCGACGTACTTTTCGAGCTGTTAAGGAATTACGGCTATAAAGTATTAGTGGCTCTAGATGGCGAAAGCGCGATCGAGCAAATCGAATACATCCATCCCGACCTAATTCTTTTGGACATCATGATGCCAGGAATTGACGGTTTTGAAACTTGCCTGCGTTTGAAAGCAGACCAGTCAACCCGAGACATTCCCATCATCTTCATGAGCGCCCTTTCCGACACCCTCGATAAAGTAAGAGGCTTTCAGACAGGAGCCGTTGACTACATCACCAAGCCCTTCCAGCACGAAGAAGTATTGAGCCGCATTGAAACTCACCTGACAATCCGCAGCTTGCAAAAAAAACTCGAAGAAAAAAACCTCGAACTCGCCCACCTCAACCAAAACCTAGAAAGACTTGTCGAACAAAAAACCAAGCAATTGATCGACCAGGAAAAAACAGCAATCATCGGACGTTTGACTCAGGGCATGGTGCACAACTTCAGAAGTCCGCTGCAAGTAATCCAAACTAGCGTCGAATTGATTGAAACAAAAGCCACAGAAATGCAAGAAGACTCTTTTTTTAGTTATACAAAGTATATTTTTCAAGCTGTCACAAAAATCAATCAGATCATGGATACTCTGATGATGAAAAGCAGAGAAGAGCAAAAGCAAGATTTGCAGCCTGTGAATATCAACGATTTAGTACAGCGAGAAATTCAGTTATTGGAAGGGAATATGTATTTTAAAAATAAGATCAGAAAAAAATATTTTTATGACGAAAAAATTGTCACCGTTCCCTTGATTTATTCCTATATATCTCAAATTTTTTATAACTTAATCAATAATGCAATGGATGCTATGTGGGCAAAGAAAATCCGGGAACTAACTATAGTGACCAGGCAAGATGACTCGAACATATACATGGATATTTCAGATAACGGATGCGGTATAGCACCTGAAGATTTATCAAAACTCTTTGACCCTTTTTACACATCAAAGCCACCTAAAGGCGAAGAAAAAACCGAAGGAGAACCGACAGGAACTGGTCTCGGACTTTATACTTGCCTTGAACTTTTAAAACCGTTTAACGGCGAGATTGCTATTAGCACTAATCTCGGTAAAGGCAGCGTATTTACAGTTGTGCTGCCCAAACAGCAGCCAACTCAACCGACCAATTAGATAACCGGAGTTAAGCTCACAATTGGGTTTTTGATCGGGTTTGTAGTGAGAACTTTAGTCCTCACTACGAACGGGCGTTACTTATCAGTGATTCAACCGAGACAATTTCCTAGCGTGTTCCGTAAATTCACTGTAATTGACCTAGGTTCGCAGTCACGAATGCAACTCTTTCTCGACAATCCGCGCTTTTTTACCTTGACCCTTGCTATTTCCCAGCCAAAGGTTGTAAATTAAAACAGAGTAGAGTTGCAATATCAATAAAAAAGATGATGGTTTTAGCCCGCTAGGTGTGGGGCGAAGTCAATAATCTAGTGTCCCGTCGCGCAATAAGTAAGGTTCGTAGTGTGGACTTGAGTTCGTAATATACTGCCGATTAAAGTTCACACTACGAACGGTTTTTGTTATAATAATTGACCCGACAGGATATAATTTGCTGCTAGAGACTCAATTTTACAAATAAATCTGGAGTCAGCAGGCATCCATCGCACTCTAAACCGTCCGGTTCAAATTATCCAAAAATCAGCTAGGTAGCTTCATCCGCTGCTACATTTTTATTAAATACTAAAAAATAGCAAAATGAAATCTGTTTGTGAGTCAACTTTAACGCTTGCTACTTTGAAAGTTCTGTTAGTAGAAGACTGTGCAGAAGATGCAGAACTTATTCAAGAATTGCTGTCTGAGTATGGGTTGAGAGGATCGATTGAGACGACGAATGTAGTTCGCCTTCAAGATGCTATAGAAATTTTAAGCTGCGAGATTTTTGATGTAATTTTATTAGACCTCACACTTCCTGACAGCCAAAAATTCAATACTTTTTTCCGGCTGCAAGATTGCGGGATCAATATTCCGATCGTCATTCTGACAGCGGCCGATGAGGAAGAAATGGCCGTCGAGTTAATTGCAGCAGGCGCCCAAGATTATTTGGTAAAAAAACAAGTAAACAGCAGGCTGCTGGTGCGGACGCTGCGTTGCGCGATCGCCCGCGAAAAACGGCAAGCACAATGGCAAAAAAGTCAAGTAAAATACCAGCAACTTGTTGACAATATCAAAGAAGTTGTTTTTGAAACAAATATTGCTGGCGATTGGACTTTTCTGAATCCGGCGTGGACGGAAATTACTGGATTTACCGTTGATGAAAGCTTAGGAAATTCCTGTTTGAGTTACATTCATCCAGACGACCAATTTCAATATTTAAATTTGTCCAGAAGCCTGAGCAAAAATCAAGGAACGTCTTGTTGCTATCAAATTCGATATCTTACTAAAAATGGCGAGATTCGGTGGGTGGAAGTGCAGGTTTTTTTGATTTTGGGCCAGGGGGAGGCGCTGGGGACGACAGGAACTATTAACGATATTACCGATAAAGTTTTAGCATTAGAGGAGCTGGAAGCTAGTAAAAGATTTTTGAATTATACGATCGATGCAGTTGCCGATCCAATTTTTGTCAAAGATGAACAGCACCGCTGGATACTGTTAAATGATGCTTTTTGCAAGCTGATGGGCAAGCCGCGCGAAGAACTGCTAGGTAAATCGGATTTCGACTTTTTCCCAAAAGAAGAAGCTGAGTTTTTTTGGGAGAAGGACGAACAAGTTTTTAGGACGGAGGAAGAAAACGAAACTGAGGAAATATTTACGGATGGCAGCGGTATCGGACACATTATTTCTACTAAAAAAACGATATTTGAAAATACCGACAGCCGTAAAATTCTTGTGGGGATAATTCGAGATATTAGTGAAGATAAGCGCAAACAATTAGCTCTGCAAGAAAGCGAAGCTAGATTGCAGCAACTTGCAGCCAATTTGCCGGGAATAATTTATCAATTTCGACTTTCAACTGATGGAAAAATGTCTTTCCCTTACATCTCTTCTGGATGCCGCGATTTATATGAACTGACACCAGAAGATATTCAGCTAAATCCCGAACTTATTTTCAATTGTGTTCCTCCAGATAACCGGGCAAAAATTTACGAATCAATTGCTGTTTCAGCGGCAAGTATCCAGCCGTGGCAGCAGGAATGGTGTGCGATTTTGCCTTCGGGAACAGTTAAGTGGATGCGAGGGGTTTCGAGACCGGAACGAGTGGATTTTCCGACAGCAAGAGGGCAGGAAGGGGATATTGTTTGGGAAGGCATGATACTGGATATTACTGATTTTAAACAGGCAGAAGCAGCTTTGCGGGAAACGGAAGCCAGATTTCGATCGCTCGTTGAGAGTATTCCCGGCGCTATCTGCCGCACTTTGTACGATGCTGATTGGACAATGGTGTTTATTAGCGATGAAATTCAGGCAATTAGTGGCTATCCGGCTGCGGATTTTACTGACAACAGCCGCTTGAGTTTTGCTAGCATTATCCACGAGGCAGACAAGGAAATGGTCGATCGACAAGTCAGCGCAGCGGTAGAGTCGAGACAGCCGTACAATCTAGAATACCGGATTGTTCGCGCTGACGGGGCGGTGCGGTGGATGTCGGAAAGAGGTAGACCGACTTATGATCGAGAAGGGTTAGTTTTGTGGCTCGACGGAGCGATTTTTGATATTACCGATCGCAAAACCGCCGAACTGACTCTGTGCTTGGTAACTCAAGCTGTAGACAGCGCTAGCGATGCGATCGCGATCGCAGATTTGAACGGTTGTTCAATTTATCACAATCAAGCATTTATTCAGCGCTACGGCTATACAGTTGATGAACTAAATAATGCCGGCGGCCCAGCAGTAATGTACGCCAAATCTCAAGATTTGAGAAAGTTATTTAGGGTACTGCGGAAAGGTTTGTCCTGGAACACTGAAATTGAACTCAAGGCTAAAAATGGCGAAATCATAGAAACTATATTGCGAGCTGACTGCATTAAAGATAGCGACACTAAACCAATAGGAATGATGGCAATAATTGCTGACCTCACAGAACTAAAACGCACCGAATCGGCATTAAAACTCAGTCAAGAGCGATTGCAGTTGGCGGTTTCCGGCAGCTCTTTGGGGCTGTGGGATTGGAATATAGCCACTGGCGAAACTTATTTCGACGCACACTGGAAATCAATGCTCGGTTACGCAGAAACTGAAATTGCCAATAACCTTGAAGCTTGGGAAAATTTGCTGCATCCCGAAGACAGGCTGAAGGCAAAGGAATCTTTAAAATCCTGTTTTGAAGGTCGCACCGATATCTATGAAGTTGAATTTCGGCTGCTCAACAAAGGGGGAAATTGGCAGTGGATTCTGGCGATGGGTAAGGTGGTCGAGTATGACGAATGGGGTGGGCCGCTGCGGATGACAGGCGCTCACAAAGATATCAGCACCCGCGTTGGGGCTGAAGCTGAAAAAACAGAGTTGATCGTATCTCTACAACAACTTGCCGAACAGTTGCAAGCAGCGCAAAAAATTGCCCGCATGGGGAATTGGGAATTCGATATTCAGACACAAATTATTACTTGGTCGGCGGAAGTATTTAGAATTTACGGTCGAGAATTGAATCAGCCGCCGACAATGGAAGAACTTTTAGAGCAAATTCATCCCGATGACAAAGAAAAGTTTACACAAGTTGTGCAAAAGGCAGTGACTGAAGGCACAGCTTACGACATTGACCACCGCATCTATTTTCCATCAGGAGAAATCCGGCACGTTAACGGTAAAGGACGAGTTGTTAAAAATGAGTTTGGTCAAGTGGTGCGGCTGTTTGGCACGGAAATGGATATTACCGATCGCAAAAAATCAGAAATTGCTTTGCAAGAAAGCGAAAAACGGTTTCGAGCTGTATTTGAACAAGCGGCCGTCGGCATTGTTAAAGTGCGACCAGACGGTTCTTTTTTGAATGTAAATCCAGGCTTTTGCAATACTGTCGGGTACTCAGTATTGGAACTGAAAGCCCTAAATCTTGGGGATATTTCGCACCCGGAAGAGATAGCAGCAGATGTCGATATGGCAAAAAAACTGTTAGCTGGGGAAATCTTTAATTATGCACTTGAGAAACGCTTTGTACGCAAAGATGGTTCATTGGTTTGGGCGAACGTGACTGTATCTTTAGTGCGGGATGAGTTTGGGGAACCGAATTACGGACTTGCTGTGATTGAAGATATTAGCGATCGCAAACTGGCCGAGTCTATTTTGCGCCAGCAACTAAAGCGAGAACGTTTGGTGGTAGGGATGCTGGAACGCATTCGATCTTCTCTAAATTTAGCCGAAATTTTGACAAAGGCTGTGGCTGAAGTCCGGCAATTTTTGGATACAAACCGGACAATTATTTATCGCTTTAATCCTGACTGGAGCGGTTTTGTAACTGTCGAATCTGTAGGCGAGAATTGGCAACCGCTTCTGGGAAGAACTATTAACGATTCTTGTTTAAAATCCACCAGCTATGCTGCTCACAAAGATAATCGCACTGTAGTGATCGATGATATTTACCAAGCCGGTCTTTCGCAGTGCCACATTGATTTGTTAAGTCAATTTCAGGTGCGAGCTAATTTGGTAGTGCCGATTTTGCAAGGCGAGAAGTTGTGGGGGCTATTGATTGCCCACGAGTGCGCGGCCCCCCGCCACTGGCAGGAAATTGAGGTGGAGTGTCTCAAACAAATTAGCGTGCAATTGGCGATCGCGATCCAGCAATCGACGCTGTTCGAGCAAGCACAAATTGAAATTGCCGATCGCAAACAAGCCGAGTCAGCTTTGCAGGAATCGGAAGCGCGAGAACGCTTAAAAGCACTAGAGTTGGAAGCAGCAATTAATAAACTTAAAACGACTCAAGCTCAACTCGTTCAAAATGAAAAAATGGTGAGTTTGGGTCAGTTAGTTGCTGGTGTTGCTCACGAAATTAACAACCCCGTCAGCTTCATTCACGGCAATATCAGTCCGGCTAGCGGTTACAGTTTAGATTTGCTGGAATTGATTCAAGTTTACCAGCAATACTGTCCCAATCCTCCGGCGGAAGTTTTGGATAAAATTGATGCGATCGATTTAGATTATATTGTTGAGGATTTTCCGAAACTGTTTACTTCGATGCAGGTAGGAACCGAGCGAATTGTAGAGATTGTCAAATCATTGCGTAACTTCTCCCGCTTGGACGAGTCGGCGGGGAAGTCGGTCAACATTCACGAGGGAATTGACAGCACTTTGATGATTTTGCAAAATCGGTTAAAATCTCACAGCAGCCGTCCGGCGATTCAGGTAATTAAACATTACCAGGAACTGCCGCAAGTTGAGTGTTTTCCGGGCGAGTTAAATCAGGTATTTATGAATATTTTAATTAATGCGATCGATGCTTTGGAAGAACGGGACAAAGGGCGGACGCTCCAGGAGTGCGATCGGCATCCGAGCACGATCGCGATTCGGACTTATCCGGCTGCTGCAGGCTTCGTAGCGGTATCTATTGCCGACAACGGCGGGGGGATACCGGACTCGGTGCGATCGAGGCTGTTTGACCCGTTTTTCACGACTAAGCCTGTGGGCAAGGGCACTGGCTTGGGATTGTCGATTTCTCACTCGATTGTAGTCGATCGGCACGGCGGTCGCTTGAGCTGTATTTCGACACCGGGAGAAGGATCGGAGTTTGTGATTGAAATTCCAGTGCGATCGAATTTAACTGGTAGGAGTTCTAATTTGGGAAAATAAATTAGGAATTGGCAATAAAAAATTAGACGATCAATTGCATTTATTGACTTTCCTCGGAATGAAATCATCTGCATTAATCTATGTTCATCTACCTGTCATGTGGGGTAGATATATCAATCAAAGTATACAATTCAATTCAATGTTATTCTTCCTTATGCCCTCTTCCTTCTTCCTTCTTCCTTCTTCCCTCTTCCTTGTTCATTCTTCCCTCTTCCTTCTTCCCTCTTCCCTCACATCAAAATCGGCGTAGATTCCGACTTGCTGCTAGCGTGACAAATGCGATTTTTACCTTCAGTTTTAGCTTGAAAAAGGGCGCTGTCAGCGCTGCGAATTAAGGTGTAGGGAGATTCCTGCGAATCAGGCATCGCTGTGGCAATTCCGCAACTGAGGGTAAGATAAGAGCCGATCGGCGATCGCGCGTGAGGCAATTTCAAACTGGCAATATCGTCGCAAATTTTCCGGGCGACAACGTTTGCCCCTTCGACGCTGGTATTGGGCAGCACTACGGCAAATTCTTCGCCACCGTAGCGGGCGGCAAAATCCCCAGCCCGCTTGCTAGAACAGGCGATCGCGCTGGCAACTTGGCGCAAACAATCGTCGCCGCCGACGTGGCCGTAAAACTCGTTGTAAAGTTTAAAAAAGTCGATGTCCAACATAATTAAAGAAAGCGGCAGTTCCTCTCTTGCCAATCTGCGCCACTCCAATATCAAAACGCGATCGAACTGGCGGCGGTTGGCAATGCCCGTCAGTCCGTCAGTAGTTGCCAGTTGCTGCAATTTTTGATTGGCTATTGCGAGCTGGCGGTAAAGTTGAGATTGTTCGATCGCGATCGCCACTTGATTTGCTAAGTGCTGTAAAAAATCTATTTCCCACTGCTGCCATTCCCTCATACCACTGCAATTGTATGCTGTCAGCATTCCCCACAATTTATTGCAATTTTCACTCCTCAAATCCGGCATACTAGAACCCTGCGCCTGCGGTTGAGCAGCCTGCCAAGAGATATAATCTTCCACTGCATCTGGTGTCTTTTCTGCTTCCCAAAAAGTGCCTTCTAGTCTGTTATTTGCCGTTTCCCAGTCGCTCGATTGCCAAATTGGCACGCTTAAAACTGCTGCAATTTCACAATCTGCCAGCAACTCTTTGTAACTGCCAGACAATTCGGCAGCGCTGACATCTGCTATTGCTTGTACCGACTGAGATTCGACCAAAACAAAGCATGACACCGCCATGGCAGCACTAATATTTTGATTTTCAATATAACCCAATGGCAAACCATCACCTGCGGCGATCGCACCTTGTTGCTCTTCCTCGTCGAGTTGAGAAGCCCAATCGTGACAGCGATAAATTAAAACGCGGTCTGTTTTCAGAAATTGGCGCACTTCTGCGACGGTACTTTGAAGAATGCTTGCCCCGTCTATTGACGATCGAATATGTTGGATCATTTGTCCCAACAGCCGCTCCCGGAGAGCTTGTTGTCGCAATTGTTCTTCGACTTGCTGGCGTTCGATCGCGTAATGGATCGCCCGCACCAGCAGAGTTCTGTGAAATCTTCCCTTCACCAAACAATCTTGAGCGCCCGATCGCAATAGCGACAGCGCCGTATTATCATCATTGATATCCGTCAGCACCACCACCGCCACTGTGGGCGATCGGGCTTTCAAAATGGCAATATCCTGCCTTCCTCCCAAGCTGTCTGACACTGACAAATCCAACAGTATTGCATCAAATTTTTCTGCTTCTAAACACGCCAGTCCTTTCTCCAGAGACTTAACAGTTTGAAGGCAAAACAGAGACTCGCTGAATGACCCTAAAAGGTCTTCAATCAGCGTCGCATCTGCGAGGTCATCCTCAACCAACAAAATTTTCAGACATTGATGACGTGTTAACACAACTATAGCGTTCGCAGCGGGTTGAATGAAACTTTTTTGTTTTGAAATCTATACTTACCCTGCAATATGTCGGTCTATCAAATGTAGCCTACAATCACACTATCCATCTCAACGTCAATTAAAGCTTACAGATCCCGACGCGGGAGCGAAACAATTTCAAACCAATACTTACATAAAGTCTTCATTACCTCAACCAATCCTTCAAAAGTGACTGGTTTAGATATGAAAGAATTAGCACCCAAGCTATAGCAAAGCAAGATATCTCCGCTGCGGTGCGAGGTTGTGAGAATCACCACCGGAATTTGTTGTAAATCCGGGTCAGCTCTGATCGAAGTTAGTGTTTCTCGCCCGTCTAGCCTCGGCATATTCAGATCCAAAAGTATCAAGTCTGGCTGGTGCCAATTGCTGATACCAGCATATTCACCGCGACCGTACAAATAGTCTAGCACTTGTTCTCCATTTTCCACAAATTTTATTTTAATTGTTAATCGCACTTCTCGCATTGCTTCCTGCATCAAAAAGCGCGTGTCCTCGTCATCGTTGGCTATTAGAAGAGTAAAGCTTTTATTGTTATAATTCACGACTTTACCTCACCACCAAGAAATTTTGTGAAGTAGGGGGACTTGGAGCGGTGTCCGATCGCCTGCAAAGCATCTCTAGTCCTCATCCGGCCAACCAAGCTGAAAAAATTGCCATTATGTTGCAACAATTTGAGACTTTGCATAATGCGCCAAGCTTTGCGAATTCGGCTTGTTTCACTTGGCACTCTGTCCGAGAACAGGCCAACTGCCAAGACATCACAAATGCTAGTCTGCGAATTACTAGGGAAACGACTGCATCCCAAAGCAAGATGCTCGGGATAAATTTGAAATAAACTGACAAGTCTTGCACGCACCGCTGATTGTTAAGTTGTATAAGGATCGAGCTAATATATTGATCGTGATAGATTTTGAACTCGATGTCATCAGTGAATATGCTACTCTTTTACCAGCATTTGTGTAAAGACAAGATAAAGTTATTTAAAATTTAAGTAAAACCAGTTTCAAAAAAGCATCCAAATCTAGGCCCGCGATCCAAGCCCGGACACCTATTCCCAATTCGCAATGCCCCAATTCCCCAATCTCAAATCTCAAATCTCAAATGGTTGATGACAGCAGGGGGACTCCTGACTTCACTTAGCTACAGGAAAAGAAAAATAAAAAGTCGAGCCTCGACCCGGTTCTGATTCTACCCAAAGGCTTCCACCGTGGCGATCGACAATTCTTTGACAAATCGCTAAACCGATACCGGTTCCAGAATATTCTTTTTGCGCGTGCAAGCGCTGAAAAATCTGAAAAATTCGCGGATAGTGCTCTTCGGCAATACCAATACCGTTGTCCTGCACCCAAAACACCCAGTTATCCCCCTGACGCAAAGCGCCCACCTGTACCACCGGCACCCTGTGGCTGCAGTATTTAATGGCATTGCCAATTAAATTTTGAAACAGTTGCAGTAGTTGAAAACAGTCACCTGCGATCCTTGGCAAATCGCCCCTAGTTACAGAAGCTTGATTCTGGCGGATCGCCAACTGTAAATTAGCGCAAGCATCATCAAAAACCAGATTACAATCAATTAAATCGAAACGTTTCTGACTGCGACTAACCCGCGAATACTCTAGCAAAGCATCAATCAGCACCTGCATCCGCAGGCAAGAATTAACAATATTGTCGAGAAATTTAATTGCTTGGGGATCGAGTTGGTTTTGAAAGCGCTTTTCTAATAGTTTAGCATAGCCGGCAATCGTGCTCAAAGGCGCTTGCAAATCGTGAGAAGCCACGTAAGCAAACTGTTCGAGTTCGGCATTAGAACGAGTTAATTCTTCAGCATAGCGGGTTTGAGTCTCTAAACTCGCTTGGAGCAATTCTTGTACCCGCTTGCGCTCGGAAATATCCTCGATCGCACAAATCAAATACTGCGCCGTCCCCTCAGCATCGCGGATTGTCGAAACAGTAACGTTCGCCCAGCGCACTTCCCCATCTTTGCAGAGCAAACGCTTTTCCAGAGAAAAAGTTTGCATCTCCCCGGACAACAGCAAGCGCACGTATTCCGTGTCAGCTTCGATGTCATCGGGATCAGTAATTGCCCGCCAATGAAGCTGCAACAATTCCGATTCTGTATAGCGGACAATTTGACAAAAGCCGGGATTCACCCGGATAAATTGACCGCACAGCGCAGTTTTCGCTATACCGACTGCCGCTTGCTCGAAGATTGCGCGGAAGCGTTCTTCGCTTTCTCGCAGGGCAATTTCGGCTTTTTTGCGATCGGTTATATTGCGAAATGTTACTGCCAAACCGTCGTTTAATTTGACTGCGACAAGGTGCAGCCAAACACCTGAATTTCGCTCGCATTCGTAATAAAATTCTTGGTCTACAGTTTCTCCTGTTTCTACTACAGAAACGTACAAATTAAATAACTTGCTATTACGAATTTCGGCAATTTCTACCAACAAATACTTGCCAACTATCTCATTTAATGGCACATCCGAAATTTGTTCAGCAGCACGGTTGACTAACAGCCACAGGAAATCCACAATATTTCCCTGATTGTTGCGGACAGCAGAATAAGCCACCACACCGTCTAAGGAACTATTTAAGATGCTAGCAAGCAGCGATTGCGACTGTTGCAGTTGAGCATTTTGCTCTTTGAGTTGCTGTTGCAGTTTTTGCAAGCTGACTTGCTTGTCGATGCGTGCTAAAACTTCTTCTATTTGAAATGGTTTGGCAATATAGTCCGCGCCACCAACTCGAAAAGCTTGTAATTTATCGTTAATATCATCTAGTACGCTTAAAAAAATCACCGGAATTTGTGCGGTTTCCGCTGTCGATTTCAGTCGGCGACAAACTTCATAACCGTTCATTTCTGGCATTCTAATGTCGAGTAAAATTAAATCGGGGCAATGGGCGATCGCAGAATTCAACGCCAGTTGACCGCAAATAGCTCGATAAACTTGATATCCCTGGGCTGTTAGTAGTTGAGATAAGAACCGCAGATTGCTCGGTTGGTCGTCTACCACCAATATTTTAATTTGGCTTTTATCCATTTATTTTAAACTCGATTGAGTTAAATCCATTATCCTGTCGAGCCGGTAATCGACAAGCAAATCTTTTAAAGCCTCAGCTAAAGTTGGATGACTTTCAGAAATGCGATCGACAATTTGAATCGCCAGCTCTTCATTAACATCATTAGCTGCGCCGTAGAGTTCCTGCACCCAACTTCCAGGCATCTGGGCCAGCAGTGGCAGGAAAAATGAATCGGGTTTTTCGCTGGCAAAATAACGCCGCCAAGCCCCCGCTTCCAGTCGGGGCAACTCTTGATAGATATAGCGCACTCCCAAGTAGCAAGCCATCTTATCAAAAAGGATTTGTTCTTGAAAAGGTTTCCGCACAAAATCGTCGCAACCTGCGGCAATAATTTCGCCTTTTCTTTCCTCAAAAGTGCTAGCAGTCAAAGCAATAATTACAGTTCGCGGCTTAGTTGGTTCCTCTTTAGCTCTAATTTGTTTGACAGCTTCAAAACCGTCCATTACTGGCATTCGCGTATCCAGCCAAATTAAATCCGGCTGCCAACTTTCCCAAAGTTCAACAGCTTGGAAGCCGTTTTCGGCTTCTCGGACTTCAAAACCAATTGGTTGCAGTATTTTTACCAGCAGCAGCCGATTTTCTTGATTGTCGTCAACTGCTAAAATCCGATAAACTGGTCTATCTGGTTCCACTCCGATTACCCGCTGCAAAGTCGCGACTGTTATTTCCGACGAAATAGCAGCAAATACTCGGATGTTGAATTTAAAACTGGTTCCCTCGCCTAAAACACTTTCTACCCCAATCTCTCCGCCCATTATTTCTACAAATTTTTTAGTAATTGTCAAACCCAATCCCGTACCATCAACCGCTTTTTTGCCAGCTTCTGTTTGCACGAAAGCATCAAATAAAGTATCAATTTCTGCTGCTGCTATGCCAACTCCCGTATCTTCTACTTCAAATAAAATTAAATATTGTTCGGCGCTGCTAGAACTAGGAGAAATTTCTGATGCTGCGGGATGGTGCTTGTCTTCCACCCTCGCTCGCAGCCAAATGCTGCCGCCGTTTTCCGTAAATTTCATGGCATTTCCCAACAGATTGATCAAGCAGACGCGCAGCTTTTTTTCGTCAGTTTTTATATATTGGGGAACATCGGTCTCCACGGAAAATCTCAGTTGGAAATTTTTGGTTTCAGCTTTGATTTGAAACATATCTTCGAGAGTGTCGAGGAGTTGATAAAGGTCAAAGCTGCGTTCGTCTAAGCCAATTATCCCGGCTTCTATTTTCGACAAGTCTAAAACATCGTTAATTAGTTCCAGCAAATGTTGACCGCTGCGGTTAATAATTCGGAGATTTTCGAGATTTTCGTGGCTCAGTAAAGAGTCGCGGCTCATGACTTGGGTGAAACCCAGGATGGCATTCAGGGGAGTCCGCAATTCGTGGTTCATGTTGGCAACAAATTGACTTTTTGCTAGGGATGCAGCGGCTGCGGCTTCTTCGGCTTTTTTGCGTTCTATTATTTCTTGTTGGAGTTCGGTATTGCGATCGAGCAATTGTCTTTTTAGTCTTTGGATAGTCAGTTGGTGTTCGATCCGCGCTAAAACTTCTTCTATTTGAAAGGGTTTTGTGATGTAATCTACCCCTCCAACTTGAAAGGCGGTTACTTTGTCCAATACTTCATCTAAAGCGCTGATAAAAATAACGGGAATTTCTGCTGTCTTCGGATCGGCTTTGAGCTGCGTGCAAACTTCGTAGCCGTCCATTTCCGGCATTTTAATGTCAAGTAAAATCAAGTCTGGAGAACCCGAGCGCGCGGCTCTAATTGCCATTTTGCCGTTGATTACGCCCCGGACTTTGTACCCCCCATCCGACAGGGTGGCTGATAAAACTTGCAAATTTTCTGGGGTGTCATCAACAATTAATATGTTGCCTTTATTCTCTTCTGTTTGATTTCCGATCATTGATGCTATTTGTTGTTAAATTTAAAATTACTAAAATTATGAAAATAGATGAAATTGTTATTGTAGCACTTGCTCGTGAATCACCTGCTTTTGTGTTTACAAAACTTACGAATACTAACCTAAAAAACCAAGTTTTTATAAGCGGATAGGACTCGGGTTAAAAAGTAGTTGGACGCGCCAATTATAGCGAGAAAGTACACCCGGACAAACCATACATAATTAGGCTCTACGTTCCAGACTTAAATAGTCGATCGACCTAAATCATCAATCATCCCTAACCCGCCTCTGTCCCCTAGAACCTCGAACTTCAACTGACCTCCGTTAAATCCGTTACATCCGTTATATCCCGTACATTGTTCGTTTGTCTAACTTCCTTCAAAGATTTCTAAACTCCTCAATCAAATCAATAATCCGATCGCACCGGAAGTTATTCGCCAAATCGGCGATCGCCCTGCTGAAACCAAGATTAATCGCAGGAATCGACGACAGCAGTCGAAAAATCTCCTCGTTATCAACCGCATCCGCCGCAGCGTACAATTTATCAACCCATTGGGCCGGCATCCCTTCAAACAATGAAGCATTCAGCGTAAAAGGTACATCAGCAGTTTCAGATGCCCAAACGTCACCGGGTGCGACAGCATCCGAACTCGGCGAAGCTTCTCGATCGTAAATATAGCGAACTCCCAGATACTTAGCCATCTTTTCCAGAATCACTTGCTCCCGAAAAGGCTTCGCCACAAAATCATCGCAACCAGCAGACAAAATCATCGATCGCTCCTCATCAAAAGCACTCGCCGTCAGAGCAATAATCACCGTTGCTTGACCTTTCAAATGCGCTTTAATTTGTTTGGTAGCTTCGTAGCCGTCCATCACCGGCATCCGCATATCCATCCAAATCAAATGAGGTGCCCAACTCGACCACACGGACACAGCTTCAACCCCATTTTCAGCGTCCCGCACCGCAAAACCAAGCGATGCCAGCATTCTGACTAACAGCAAGCGGCTTTCCAGGCGATCGTCAACAGCTAAAATCCGATATTCCGGCTGTCCCGGTTCCAGCCCCACAACCAAACGTGCTGTTTGAGCCACCTGAATTTTCACTGCATTTGGTAGCGAAACTTTAACATCAAATCTAAAAATACTGCCGTTACCGACACTGCTTGTCACCGTCATTTGTCCTCCCATTAACTGCACGAACTGTTGGCTGATCGGCAAGCCTAAACCAGTTCCTTCTTGAGCTTTTCTCCCGCTTTCTGTTTGCACAAAAGGTTTAAACAAATTATCCATTTCTTGGGCCGAAATT
This sequence comes from Microcoleus sp. S36a_B3, assembly GCF_036700745.1. Taxonomy (NCBI): domain Bacteria; kingdom Bacillati; phylum Cyanobacteriota; class Cyanophyceae; order Oscillatoriales; family Microcoleaceae; genus Microcoleus; species Microcoleus sp. S36a_B3. The sequence continues at coordinate 73,420 of NZ_JAUBPN010000006.1, forward strand.
CCCGCACCCGTGTCTTCAACTTCAAATTGCAAGCAGCAATTGTCACTCGGCGGAATCTCTCCGCGATTTTTGTCTGACAGCAGCTCATGTTTGACCCTCAAATTAACACCGCCTTCCGCCGTAAACTTGATCGCATTTCCTACCATATTAATCAATACTTGGCGCAACTTGCTTTCATCCGTTTCTACATATTGAGGTAAGTCTGGAGTCGAATCAAAAATTAACTGCAAGCTTTTTTTTTCGGCTGGCAGCTTCAGCATCTCTTCAGTGTTTCTTAACATTCTGTGCAAATCAAAGGTGCTGTTATTAACTGTCACCAGCCCGACTTCAATTTTTGACATTTGCAGAATATTGTTGATCAGATCCAGTAAATGTTCCCCGCTGCGGCTAATAATTCCTAAGTATTGCTTTTGGTCGGCATCGAGGACTTCCGCACGGGCAAGCAGTTGGGTGAAACCGAGAATTGCGTTGAGGGGAGTTCGCAATTCGTGGCTCATATTCGAGAGGAATTCGCTTTTTGCCTTGTTGGCTCTGTCGGCTTCTTCTTTGGCTTTTTTCAGGGCTGTTTCTGCTTGTTTGCGCTCAGTAATATCGCTGGCTGTTCCTGTTGTACCGCTGATATTTCCGTCTGCGTCCAATCGCGCGATCGCCTTTGTATTGACATCGATCGATCGGCTATCTTTTCCTATTACTATACTTTCGTACTGAAACACATCATCTCCCGTCAACAAGCGCTGCTGCAGTTCCCTGTTCCAGTCTATTTGTCCGGGTGCCAAGAAATCGCCAAAAGAACATCCGAGCATTTCTTCAGCTTCGTAACCGTAGATTTGTTTGACTGCTTGGTTCACAAAAGTAATGTGTCCTTGGGCATCGCAAGACCAGATAATATCTTGGGAAGTTTCAACTAAATGGCGGTATTTTTCTTCGCTCTCTGCTAGAGCTCTTTCTGCCAGCTTGCGGGCAGTAATGTCCATCAAAGTTGTGAAGAGTTTTATCAGTTGCCCTTGTTCGTTGACCACTGGTTCTCCTCTGGATTCGATGTAGCGGATGAAGCCGCCTTCACTTGTTTCTGACGGGAAATTATCCGCACCAATTGTCGCTTCAGGCCGCACAATTCTAAATTCCAGACTGTAGCATTGTCCGCTAGCAATAGCAGCGTCGATCGTTGTTTGCCATTTTTGTCGATCGTCGGGATGCACGTATTGCGAAAACTCAGCTACTGTTGGCGCAGCCCGGGTTGAATCGAGACCAAAAACTTGAGATAATTCTTCCGACCAAGTAGTTGTATTAGCAGAGAAATCGCATTCCCAATTGCCGAGGCGGGCGATTCTTTGTGCTGCTGCTAAAGAAGCCGCTAAAGCGCGGAGTTTTTCTTCTGCCAATTTGCGATCGCTAATATCTTGAATCACAGAAATCACGCAAGTTTCGCCATGAATTTCAATGATTTCAGCAGACAGCAATCCAGTTCTGAGTTCCCCAGTTTTAGTGTACCAATCAAATTCGTAGTTGCGAACAATTTGTTGTTCCCCTAACATTTCAAACAACTTTGACCGGGATTCTATACTTTTCCAAATATTAAAATCGAGCGCCGTGCGATCTAGAATCTCTGCTGCTGAATAACCGATAGTCTGGCAAAATGCCTCATTAATTTCTAAATAACTACCATCTTGAAATCGGGTAATAGTAATCGGGTTAGGAGAAGAACGAAAAGCTTTAGCAAACTTTTCCTCAGACAAGCGCAGTTGTGCAGTCCGTTCCTCCACTAAAGTTTCTAATTCTTGATTCAGCGTTTGGAGTTGAGCATTTTGTTCCGCTAATTGCTTCTCCATAAAATAGCTGTTGACCGCTTCTTTTACGGTCAACTTCAAATCTTCTGACTGCCAAGGCTTCGATATATAGCGGTACAACTTAGCATATTTAATAGTATTCGCCACTGCTTCGAGGTCTGCTTGTCCCGTCAGCATAATTTTGATGGTTTTAGGCAAAATTTTGTGAATTTGCTTCAGCAATTCGTCCCCTTTAATATTCGGCATCAGATAGTCCGAAATTACTGCGACAATTTCGCTGCCCTCTGCCAGCAATTCATCTATTAACTCTAAAGCATCTTCGCCCCCTTCAGCAATTTCTAATAAATGTTCTTCTCCCAGAGCTTTTTTTAACTCGATTTTCAAACTTTCAAGAATTATCGGTTCGTCATCCACGCAAATAATCACAGGTTTATTGTTCATATTTTTGCCAAACCAGATTTTATAGTTTCTACTAATTCTTGGCCATCCCACGGCTTATACAAACATCGGTGCAAGTTCGCTTGCTTTTTTACCCGTTCTATTGCAACTTCGTCGGCTTGACCTGTCAGCATAACTTTCACAATTTTGGGATATTTTTGGTGAACCTGGATTAAAAATTCATCTCCTTTAATACCGGGCATTAACCAGTCCGATACTATGACCAAAATATCGCTTTCATCTTCTTCTCTAAGTTCCTCGATAATTTCCATAGCTTCATCGGCATTTTCTGCTACCTCATACAGGTAAGCATCGCCAAATTCTTTTTTAAGTTGAATTTTTAAACTATTTAAAACCACAATTTCATCGTCAACGCACAGAATTACTGGTTTGGACATAAAATTTTACTCATCTTTGAGTTTTAAATTAGAGGGAGATTGCGCCGAATTTTTAATTTCACTCAGTGATTTCGACCGGCAAAGATACAGTAAACTTGGTTTGACCTGGCACGCTTTCTACTTGCAGTTTACCTTGGTGTTTTTCAATAATTTTGTGAACTATATCCAATCCCAAGCCGCTGCCTTCTCCAGCAGATTTAGTCGTAAAAAAAGGCTCAAAAATTCTTGGCATAATCTCAGGAGGAATGCCTTTGCCGCTGTCGGTAATACTGACAAAAATTGTCTTATTTTGGTGTTTTACATCAATTTTTAAAATTCCTTTGTTGCCCATCGCTTGTAAAGCATTGTGAAGCAAGTTTGTCCACACTTGATTTAGTTCATCAGGATAGCATAGCACAAAGGGCAAATCAGTACCATAGTTTTTTACTACTTCTACACCGTGTTTGATTTGGTAGTGGTAAAGCGTTAAAACGGTATCAATGCCGTCAGTAATATTTGCGATAGCCTTGGAGCCAGACTGGTCGTAACGAGAGTAGCTTTTTAAAGCAAAAACAATTTTTGCAGCCCTATCTGTCGCAGTAGCAATATTTTTAGTGCTTTTTTGTACCGTAGCGAATTCGTAGGCAATTTGTAAAATATTTAGATTTTTGGGGTCTTTCAACAAAGGTAAAAAAGGTTCTACGTTATTGCAGATACCAATATCTAACAATGTACAGGCAAGGCTATCTGCGTTGTCAATTGCTTCTGATTCTAATTGCCGCTGCACAAGTTTTTTCAACTGACGTTTTTCTTTACTAGATAACCTGTCTGTTTCCTCGCTTGATTTATGCAGTAGGGCAAAGAAATCCTGCTGCCGTTCCGGGGATAGTTGCTGAAAAAATATCGGTAAATGCTGCAATTGTCTGCCCCAGAAGTCGGCGATGTTCTGCACAGAGGAGCGAATCGCCCCCAAGGGAGAATTGATTTCGTGGGCAACTCCGGCAATTAACTGTCCGAGTGCTGCCATTTTTTCTGATTGAATCAGTTCTTGCTGAGTGCGCTTTAGTTCTTGCAGCGTATGAGCTAATTCCGCATTTTTTTTGTGCAGCGCCGACTCTGCTAGTTTGCGGTCGCTGATGTTACGAGCAACCCAAATTACAGCATTTTTTGAGAACAAAGAAATACAGGCAGAAAACCAAATTTCGCGATCGGCTACTGTTAAGCTATAGTCGAAATTGATGGTTTTTTGCGTTTCTAATACTTGCTTAACTAACTTCCACCAATCATCTGGGTTATCTTCATCAAAAAAATGTTCTATAGTCAAGCTGACTGTATCGCAATCAGGATCAGAAAAGGCTGCTGTATTGGTCGGCAAAACTTCTATGTTGCCCTGAATGTCGAGTACGAGAACGATATCTGTCATGGCTTCAAAAATTCCGCGAACTTTGGTTTCAGAAAAATATAACTTTTCTTCTAGCAATTTGCGTTCGCTAATTTTTTGCTGCAATTCTTCGTTACTGGCAGCTAGTTGAACAGTGCGCTCTTGCACTCGCTGTTCGAGTTCGGTGTTCAGGCGTCGGACTTCCTCTTCTGCTGTGGCGCGGTCTTGTATTTCCTGCTTTAACTGACTGTTAGCGTTAATTAGTTCTAAAGTTCGCTGTTGAATTTGTTCTTCTAAATTTTCATTTAAAAGTCGCAGTTGTTCCTCTACTTCGCTTCTCAGAAAAGCTTCTTTTTGCAATTGTTCGTTCACTTCTTTTAACTCCTGAATTTTATTGATCACTGTTTCTTGTAAAAGCTCGATATTGTGCATTTCTACCGGATCTAAAACCTGCCGCAGCGTACTTTGGGTCACAATTCCGGCTAAATATCCTGCTGCGTCATTACCTCAGAAATTGTCAGCCCTGCTAGGGGTATTTCGCTAGCAGTTATTTGGACAACATCGCGCTCCGTCAAAATCCAGATCGGTTGCCGCTCAAACGCGATTAAAACGCAACTGGCGCTCGCCTCAGTCATGGCGGCGATCGCAACTTTCAAGGGTGTGTCTGGAGGTAGCACAGGCGGTTTGAGGTCGATCGCCTGTTCGAGCAAGTGTTGGTTATCATAAATTGTGGTTGACATAAATAAGCAAATTAAGGGGTAGAAATCGAAGTATAATCTGCAATTAAGACACTATAATAATTAAATATTTGCTTTATTTATTACCCCGCTCTCGGAATTATGAAAGTTGATCGATCGGCGGTTGAGGCAGCAGGATTATAAAGTTTACGTTATTCTGAAACGACAATTAATACTATTTTAAATTTGACCTTTTACAGTGTCAACAGCCCGATTGCGAGCGAAGTTTAACATCCGTCTAATATCATTTTTGATTTGACATTTTTCATTAAAAAATTAACAATTGGGAATCACCGATCGCATAACGGTTTAGAACGCGCCCCTAAATTTGTATGTTTTTAACCAGCCCAAAAATGGATACCGTGCCACGCAATTCTCTCATATCAATTCCGGTTGCACTCATACATGATGTTAACAGTTAACAGTTAACTGTTAACAGTCAACAGTGAATTTACTATTCCGATGAAGAGAGAATTTGATATCATCTAGAGCCAAAACATTGAGATTCCTGTATTTGCTCCGGCGATTCACGGCACTGCAAGTAAATCTCAAAATCTCAACTCTAAAATCGAATGACATCCGTCTAAAGTTGCATTTTTGGTCGTACATCATATAATTTCGGGTGCAAAGCGGGCTAAATGGCGATCGAAATTGACACAGTAAACGTCCTTTGACCGATCGCCGATCTTACTTCTATCTTAGCCGAATGTTTTTCGACAACTTTCTTAACAATATCCAATCCCAAGCCAGAGCCTTCGCCAGCGGGTTTTGTGGTAAAAAACGGGTCAAATATGCGCGGCAAAACCTCCGGCCCAATTCCCTTGCTGCGAATATTTGACGATAACGAACATCCTCTGATTTAAAGCTCTCAGCTATATGCTGAAAACTCCACAATTGTCCATCGCTTGTAAAGCATTGTGAATCAGATTTATCCAAACTTGATTTAGTGCAGCCGCTGATATGTGTCCGCAGCGATCGCCCCAAATATTCTGATACTTGCCTGTTACCGCTAAGCCACGAGCTTCATCAATTCTTCATAAATCTAAAATCTAAAATCTTTAATCTTTAATCTCAAATGGTAGAACCCTGCCTTTGCGAGCTAGCATTCAAGGCAAGGTTATTATTAAGTATTCGGAATTCAGAGCCAATAGCCCATTGCTCCGAGCGCGGATTCGGCTGCCGAGCAATGGGCTACTCGCCCAATCGAGTTATTTTAGAGCTGCGTTCGACCAACATCAGGACTACATAAATAGTCATGACATAACCGGCGGCCAGAACGGGAATAATTAGAGGAATATCGCGATAATTCATAATGATAACCAAAAGTCAAGGACGAGGAGGAGAAGGATAAGTTCAATACCTACGACATTAAGTCAGCACCCAAGGCAATAACTTGGTTCTGAAGGCTGCTTTTCCATATCAAGGCTGGGGGAACATTTAGGCGTTCCCGGTCAGTGGATTTTAGATTTTAGGTTTTAGATTAAAGATTTACTCGCAGATGAATCACTGGAGCAGGCACTAGCCTCTAAAATGTTCGATCTCTCTACGACTGTTGTCGATTTTAGATTTTAGGTTTTAGATTTGAGATTCACTCGCAGATCAATCATCGGAGCAGGCACTAGCCTCTAAAATGTTCGATCTCTCCACGACTGTTGTCGGTGGCTTCCGTTTTTCGGCGGGGTCAATAATGATTTACTGCTTTACAGGTGCTTAAACAACGTAAAACCATCCACTTTAGCTACTTTGAGCTACCGCGCACATAAGATGCGCTAGTCTTAAATTCTGAAAATTTTTAGTCCCAAGGAACTAAAAATCTGTCCCAGAAATTTTTGCTGCGATCTGACTAATAAGGCTGGTTATACGAAATTCTTACAGGCACCTGAAAGCTACCTGCCCGCCTGGATTAATCACAGCCTGTACTTAATGTATAGAATTGTTTAAATCCTTAATACCCATAATAACACAGGGTTTCTGGGATTTACAGATTTTTCGACAATATACTTAACAATTCGTTACAATTGGGGGGAACGGCTCTGGCAGCAGGCTACTGGCTGGAGGTAGTCGGGTGACTTCGATCGGGCTACCGATCGCAAATCAGTGGCGATCGCCAAAATTTCTCTTCCCTGTTGCAAAGAATTACCTTAAAATAAAGATATGATATGTAAAATTTTGTTACTTTACGGCTTGAGTCGGCGTATCCATGATCTCTAGCACTGTCCTATTTTCCTCGGTTGAAGAAGACCTGCGACTGTTGACAGAAAACTTAAAACAGTTAGTGGGTGCCCGTCATCCCATCTTGTACGCGGCTGCAGAATACTTATTCGGCACAAAGGGAAAACGGGTAAGACCCGCAATAGTCTTGTTGATGGCCAAGGCGACTATGCCCGATGGTGCCATCACAGAAAAACACCGCCGCCTCGCGGAAATCACCGAAATGATTCACACGGCCAGTCTAGTTCACGACGACGTGGTGGACGAGTCGGACTTGCGGCGGGGAGTACCGACGGTACACAGTCGGTTTAACAACCGAGTGGCAGTATTGGCGGGAGATTTTCTGTTCGCTCAATCTTCGTGGCATTTGGCAAATCTGGACAACCTGCCAGTAGTCAAACTGCTTTCGGAAGTGATTATGGATTTAGCAGAGGGGGAAATTCAACAGGGACTAAATGGATTTGACACCAGTTTGTCGATCGAAGCGTACCTCGAAAAAAGTTACTACAAAACAGCATCTTTAATTGCCAACAGTTCCAAAGCAGCGGGATGTTTGAGCGAAGTTTCACCGGAAATAGCAGAAGATTTGTATAACTACGGTCGCCACATTGGTTTGGCATTCCAAATAGTAGATGATATATTAGATTTCACCGCTTCAACGGAAACTTTGGGGAAACCTGCAGGCTCGGATCTGATCGGCGGAAATCTGACAGCGCCAGCGCTATTTGCCCTAGAAGAAAAGCCTTATTTGGAAGTTCTCATAGAACGCGAGTTCGCTCAAGAAGGAGATATAGAACAGGCTTTGACATTGGTAGCAGATTCTCAAGGCATAGTGCGATCGCGCGAACTAGCAACAAATCACGCGCAGAAAGCTGTCGAATACTTGGCAGCGCTGCCCCATTCAGAGTCCCGCCAAGCTTTGATAGATTTAGCAGATTACGTTTTGAGCCGACTTTATTAGCAGGAAGAAGGAAGACGGAAGAAGGAAGAAGGAAGAAGGAAGAAGGAAGAAGGAACTGGGTATTAGTTACCAGCTTGGGGCTGCCAATTCCCAAGTCCCAAGTCCCAATTCCTAACTCCCAATTTCCAATCTCTAACTATGCGATATCCGGGGGCAGATTGCTAGAATTTGACTGTAAAGCCGATCGGTACTGTTGCAAATAAACGTTAATTAATTCCTGCACTTGCTGGCGAGGGATTTCCGTCCCTACTTCCTGATTACCGGGATTTTCAAAAAAAACAATGCTGTCTAGACCTTCGAGGGCGATCATCTGAAATAAAATGTGAGTAACAGGCAAACACACGGGCCTGACGCGATCGCCCCCAGCCGCCGCTGCGGAGGACGCATCTTCAAGAGTGGGAAAAGCATAAATCACCTTTTTTTCCCGTCCCGGTTGCTTGAGATTGCTCAAAACCACGATCGCCCAACTTTCGTCTACCGCTTGCAGGATAGAGTATTCCAAGTGCTGTAGCTGTTGGGCAATTAAAATCAGCGCCGGGGCGATCGCCTTTAAAATTTGTGGCGTCGAACCGTCGGGCGGGGCTTTGTCGATCAGTGCTTCAATCTGTTGGTCTAAATCCATCAGTCAGTTAATTAGAGATTTGAGTTTCAAATTTTCAGGGTAACAGGTGCAGGTTAAAGTATGTAAATACCCGGCACTGCCCACTATAAAATCTAAAATTATAAATTTAAAGTCCCAGGGTGTGCTACTTTCAAAGTGAGCTGTCAACCATCATGCGGGAAATCGGCCAGAGCGTGGAAACCATATTTCAACTGCTGTTAGACGAACTAAAAAAGTCCACTCGGGCGTCTGAGCAGAACTGCCAAGATGTAGCAGGGCGACTCGCAGCAGAAGTCACCAGGATATGCACAGAAAGCCAGCGGATTCAAGACTCAGGAGATATAGAAGGTGCAGCCGAGAGCCTCGCCAGGCACCGCTTGCAACAATGTCTCCACTATGAAAATTTAGGATCTGGGCCAGGGCGAGTAGAATTGCACAGTACCCTCAGCGCGATCGTCTATCGCTCCATCACCCCTCCCCAGTTGCAGTCTAGCTATCAGGCGCGAATAGAACTGATCAAAGATTTTTTGCAAGGATTTTATCTCGAAGCTTTAAAGGCTTTCCGGCGCGAAACCCAACTACCACCGACCTACAGCCCCCGCACTCGCTTAGAACTAGCAGAGTACATGGCCTTTGTAGAGCGCTTCGGCAAACGGCGCATTCCCTTACCTCGGAACCGCAGCCAGCAACTAATTATTTTACGGGCCAAAACATTTTCCCAGCAGCAGCCCAAAGAAACCTCTGTAGATATGGAACAAGCCGCCGACGGAGGGGCTTGGGATTCTGACCAAACTTGGAACGACACCTCCGTGCACTCGGTGCGGGAAGCAATGGCCGGACATGGTTCATCTGCAATTCGCCCCCCAGCCGACGAGTCAGAATCTCTGCGGCAAAACGTGATTGACGAATTAGTCGCCTACTTAAAAGAGCGCAACCAAGAAGAATGCGCCGATTACTTCGTGCTGCGCTTGCAAGACTTGCCGACTAACGAAATAGAGTCGATCCTGGGCATAACTCCCCGCCAAAGAGACTATTTGCAGCAGCGCTTCAAGTACCACTTGCTCAGGTTCGCCATGTCGCACCGTTGGGAACTCGTTCACCAGTGGCTGGAAGCAGACTTAGACAAAAATTTAGGTTTGCTGCCTTCTCAGTGGCAGTCCTTTGGCGAACAAATTGGCCCAGAGGGACAGCGTTTGTTACAGTTGAAACAACAAGGTCTGTCAGAGTCAGCGATCGCGCAAACCCTCGGCAGCACGGTAGCCCAGGTACAGAAACGGTGGTTTAAATTGCTGGAACTTGCCTGGGAATTGCGAAATCGTTCAGATTCCGGAGAAGGGGCATCTACTGATGAATAACGAAACGAACAGGGATGCAGAGGCTTTCGAGCGCCATTTTTTAGACTGGATATTGCAGGCGCCAATCCCGAATGCCTCTAGCGAAGAGCAGGAAAACGTCAATGACCCCCTTCCCTCAGAAGAGTGGGGCGAAACAGAAGAGAATTCCGGGCTGGAATACTGGGAATGGGACGAACCAGACCCGCTGGACTATCAAGTGGGTTCGCAGAGCATTTCACCCGCACAACCCCTGACTATTGGAGAAATACCGACCGTGCAAGACCGTTTTCAGACCTTGTTAAAAGAAAGGCTTAGATCCGAAATTGAAGCCAACCCGCCGCTGTTCCCCTGGGAAACAGAACTCAAGAGCTACGAACACGACTATCCAGACGATGCAGTCCCCCAATGGGTTCCACCCCTGCACCTCTGGACTCCCCAACTAAAAAATATTAGATGGGGTCGCCTGCCAATTCCGATCGCCCAAGGGGTTTTTGCTCAACTGCTAGAACCTTGTCAGCAATTGGTAATGTCGTCGCTGCGGGAAGGCTCGAAATTAGTTCGCGCTGTAGATAGTTTGTTTCCGGGCCAGTCTGAGGAACTCAACCAATTAGCTGGTTTCGTACTCAGAGGTGCTACCAGAGGAATTACAGGTTTAGAAGTAGAAGATTTACCGAATTACGAAGCGGCAACTATCGATCAACAAATGCTAATGTCGTTGTTGGCCGCCCGAGAAATCATTGAGTCTCTAACTTTGAATTGTCCTGTAAACCAGCCCCCTATTTCGCGGGAGTGGCTGACTGCTTTGGGCTCCCTGACTCTCTCAGCTCAATACCTGTCTAACCGCAACACAGAACCACCAAGGCCGTGTTTAAGAGTTGAGTGCGAATTTCCAGGGGGAGGAAGTTTGGAACTCAAGGGAGGAGATGCCGAAGCAACTGCACAGCGTCCGAATTCCGGGCATTTAAGTGTGGAGTTGTTTGACCCGCAACCTGACAAGACTTATGCCCTAGAAGTCAAATTCCAAAACTTCGATACTAGACCTCTGATGTTTGCTATTCGTCCAACTTTGGCTGGATAAAACAGCAACTATCGAGGTAAAATTAGAGTAGTTAACTGCGTTTTTTACTCTACGGTTTGACCTCACACAAAAACAGATACAATCTGCTGATTTCTGTCGCGGAAAGCCAAAAAAATTAGAGACGAATTAAAGCCCCCAGATTCATCTGTGAAGTTAATCTGTGGATTCAATCTCAAATCGAATGGCAGAGAAATAAGATTTAGATATTAGTTAAAACCCAGATAAATCTGTGGATTTAATCTAAAATCTAAAATCTAAAATCTAAAATCGTTGGATGGGTGCACATGACAACTGATAACCTGCGAAATATACCTGTTTTGGGTAAACTGTGGGAGCGGATAGAGGCAATGCCTCCGCCGGTGACTGAGGATTCTTTACTGCTGCGAATCCTAGTTCAGTTGTTGGTAATTGTGGGAATTGTGGCTACTGATGTTGCTTCTGAAGAAAGCCTGAACCTGTGGGCTGTGCCTGTTAGTATTGTGGGAGCAACTTGGAGTTGGTACCGCCGCCGCGATCGCAATGTAGCCGCTAAATTCTGCATAGCTATTGGAATGCTGGTGGCGCTGTTCGCCTTTTTTACCCGCTTGGTGGGAGAATTAAACGATACGCGGTTAGTTTTGGCGCAACTGTTAATTAACATTCAAGTGTTGCACAGTTTCGATTTGCCCCGCCGCAAGGATTTGGGCTATTCGGTCGTCATCGGGCTGATTTTGTTGAGTGTAGCGGCGACCATCAGTCAAACGCTGACTTTTGGGCCGCTGCTGTTGGTATTTTTGGCTTTAGTGCTGCCGACTTTGGTGCTGGATTACCGCTCGCGCTTGGGACTCTCGAAGCTAGAAAACATCAATCCGGCGACAGAAAGTAGAAGTAAAAACAACAATTTATCGCTATTTGCTGCTACTTTATCTCCCAAGTATTTTAGTTTGTTGTTGTTGATAACTGTAGGGTTGGGGCTGGCTATTTTTGCGTTTTTGCCGCGCCTCCCAGGCTATCAATTGCGGACTTTTCCCGTGAGTGCTCCTATTGAATATCAGGGCGAGTTTGACTCGCGCAGCATTACCAATCCGGGGTATGTCAGGGGGGGGAATCAAAAAGGAACTGGCGGAGGGAAGGGGAGAAACCCAGACAAAGGGCCAGGAGAGGTAGACTCTACTTTTTATTACGGTTTCAACCAGCGCATCAATCAAAATTTGCGGGGGGTATTAAAACCTCAAGTGGTGATGCGGGTGCGATCGCAGGCGGCGGGTTTTTGGCGAGTGTTGGGCTTTGACAAATATACCGGTCAGGGTTGGGAAGTTTCGCGCAACGACGACGCTTTTAAGGTGAATCGACCTCGCTGGTCTTATCAATTTTATCTGAATCCCTATCCGAATGCGCCCCGCACTCAAGAGGTGATTCAAAGTTATACTATTCTTGCTCAGTTACCAAATTTGATTCCGGCTTTAAACAAGCCGAAGGAACTTTATTTTCCGACGCAGGAAGTGGCGATTGATGCGGAGGGAGGTTTGCGATCGCCTGTGGAGTTGGCGGAAGGTTTGACTTATACGGTGATTTCTAACGTACCTTTTCGCGATCGCTCCTTGTTGGGGCAAACTGGTACTAATTACCCGAAAAATATTCGCAAATTCTATTTGGACGTGCCGCCAGAAATTGCCCAGAAAGTGCGAGAAAAAACTGAAGAAATCTTGTTGGGGAGAACAAGAGTGGCTAAGTCGGACAGGGCGATCGATTCTCCCTACGAAAAAGCTCTGTACTTAGCTCAATATTTGAAGCAAAACCCGAATTACAAACTTGTCAAAGCTTTGCCTTATTTAGAAGAAACTGAAGATTTAGTCGAGGGTTTTCTGTTTGGCTATCAAAACACGCAAGACGGCAAAAAAGTTACAGGCGGATACCCCGACCATTTTTCGACGGTACTGACAATTATGCTGAGGTCGATCGGGATTCCGGCGCGAGTGGCTGGCGGTTTCGATACGGGAGAATTCAACCCGTTTACTGGTTTGTATGTGGTGAAAAATACCGACGCTTTCTTGATGACGGAGGTATATTTTCCTAAATACGGCTGGTTTGGTTTTAATCCGATTCCCGGTTATCCGCTGATTCCGGCTTCGGTGGAAGACAACCAGACTTTTAGCGCGCTGGAATCGTTTTGGAAGTGGATCGCGGCTTGGCTACCGACTCCTCTCAGAAGCGGGCTGGATTCAGTTATAGGTTTTGTAATTGGCTGGATCAGTTTGATTCTGGGTTGGTTTCTGGGACAGTTTGCTAGGGGTTGGGTGGGGTTATTTACTGGGTTGATTAGCGCGATCGCCTTTGGGTTTATTGGCTGGTTAATTTGGCAAGGGTGGCGCAAGTGGCGCTACCGCCGCTGGCTGCATAAGTTGCCGCCGGTGGAGGGGGTTTATCAGCAAATGCTGAAGGATTTGGCAAGTCGCGGATTTGCCAAGCAGAAAGCTCAAACGCCTTTGGAATATGCAAAGACAATGCGCGGCCACCATGCAACTGATGAAGCCGAAGTAATTGAGGAAGTTTCGCAAGCTTACGTGCGGTGGAAGTATGGCGGCGAAGCGGGAAATTTGAGTCAGTTGCGACAGTTGGTGGACAATTTGAGGCGATCGCACTTAAGGAAACTGAAAAAGTTAAGGTAAAATTTGGTTCTTCATCTGCGTGAATCCGCGTCCATCCATTGTCATCTGCGGTTAAGAAATTCTCTTTTTTTTAACCGCAGATAGAGGCAGATAGAGGCAGATTAACGCAGGTACCCAGTTTTATTTACCGTGCCGATGGTAACTGGATTTGGACATTGGCTTTTTCAGCTAAATCAGTTACATTGTTGGTAAAATCGGTCATATTTGCGATCGGACCAGCAATGCCCGCCGCGATCGCCAAAATAACACCCAATTTTTTGGCAATCAGTTTCATATTGCGCTTGTCTTGGGGTTTATTTAGTTGTGCTTCCACGTTGTCAATTTCCGTCAACACTTCTTCGCGCTCGTCTTCAGGAAATTGGGCGGCGGTTTCACGCATCGATGAAATCAGTTTTAGAATTTCAGCGGTATTCGCGTTATTGTTTAGAATAAATTGACTGTTATTAACTTCGGCGTTGTCGCTGCCGATAACACCGGACATCGGGCCGTTGAAGTTGTTGGTTTTGGCAGAAGTTTCAGTCTTTTGTTCGGGGTTCATGTTTAAGTGTACGTTGTAAATATTTTGCTGCGCTCTAGAAGACTCTACCGAATCAAATCGATCGATTCCAGAAAGTCGCTCTTGTTCCCATTGGCGAGAATAGTCGGGAAAATCGTCCATTAAGCCCCGCACATTCACATTCTCGTAGGATATTTCACATTCCACTGTGTACTTCCGATTGTCCAAACGGCGGCGCAAGTTATCAAAGGCATAGAGATGAGGATTTTGGCTACCTTTGCATTTGGCACAATTGCAAGGGATGAATTCTTGATATTTTAGGCGTTTATCGTAAGTAGCATGAATTTTCCAGAGTTCGTGGCGGATTTTGTCTAATAAAGATTTTTTCTGGGTTCCAGATACGCGGATGCGGATTTCTCGTTGATGATAGTTCTCGATGACTTCGGCTTTGGCGTAGTTGTCGGTGAGGACAACGCCGTCACGCCAGACAATATCGGTACTTTTTATCCGGCAAATCAAGCCGTGCATCTCTACAATCAGCCTGGTGATGATGCCTTTGGGCATAAACTCGTATTCGTAGCGCACGATTAGGTTGTCGCTGTCATCCCAGTCATAGTTGCGCGGTTCGAGAGGGAGACGTTGCGGGGCGATGTAGTGTCCCGATTGGCCGATTTCGTAACAGATTTTGAAGCTTTTCATGAGCTGGAGTAGCTTGTCGTGAAGGTAGTCGTATTCGTCGTCACTCCAGATTTCGCTGAGGTTTTCGTCGGTGAAGTGTCCGTAATTGGCGATGACTTGTTCGTTATGGGTGACTTTGTAGACGGCATTGGTTGCCCATTCGGGACGGAGGATGACTAGGTTCTGGAGGATAGATTCTTTCTTAGTGTCAGGATCTTTTTGGAAGTGGAGGATAATACCAAGGTCGTGCAGGTATTTGCTCATACTCAGCATCGTGCGTTGGTCGGATTTGTCAAAGCCTTGGCTGGCGCAGATGTCGTAGAACTCATGGATATCAATGTAGTTTCTGCTTCGGGCGTAGTTTTCCAGGACATGACGGACGTTTGCCCAGGGCCTGGGGATGGGGATGCCGACGTGGTTGAGTTGGGTGATGTTTTTTTGCAGGTAGCATTGGAGTTCATCGAGTCCGCGATTGTGGGCGAGGTTGGTGTTGAGGGATTCTTTTAAATTGGCAAAGTCGCCGCGCAGTTGGGAGACGTTGATGTCGCAGCAGCGGTCTTGTTTTTCGTTGTGGACGAGAAGGACGGGACTGGCGCTGCTGAGGAGTTCGATGATGCTCAGCCAGTAGGAGAGGTTGGGGTTTTCGCGGCGGTTATCGACTAGGAGAATGTAGAAGGAACGTTCGGTGAGGAAGAATTGGTGGGTGGCGTGGTAGATTTCCTGTCCGCCGAAGTCCCAGATGTGGACGCGAAAGGTTTTGCCGTTGTATGGGAATTCCCAGCGGCTGACATCAATGCCTTCGGTGGAGGGTTCTTGTTCTTGGAGTTTGTAGTCGGAGTTGAGGAGTTTTTTCGCGAGGGTGGTTTTTCCGGCTTCGCCTTCGCCGACGATGAGAAGTTTGGCTTCGTAGAGTTCTTCGGTGTCGTTGGGATTGCGGGTTTGCAAGTAGAAGTCGAGGATGGTTCGCAAATCGTCTTGGAGGATTTCGGGAGGAATCGGGAGCGGATTTCTCTGCAAGTGCAGTTCTTCGAGCTTCTCCATGCCACGAATCGCCTCTGGGATTACCGTAATCTGATTGTCACTGAGGTAAAGCTGTGTGAGATTCGACAGTTGCCCGATCGCCTCTGGGATTACCGTAATCTGATTGCCAATTAGCTCAAGAACTGTCAGATTCGACAGTTGGCCGATCGCCTCTGGGATTAGCGTAATCTGATTGTTCCAGAGGTAAAGCTGTGTCAGATTCGACAGTTGGCCGATCGCCTCTGGGATTAGCGTAATCTGATTGCCAATTAGGTTAAGAACTGTCAGATTCGACAGTTGCCCGATCGCCTCTGGGATTGCGGTAATCTGATTGGTATGGAGGAGAAGCATTGTCAGATTCGACAGTTGCCCGATCGCCTCTGGGATGACGGTAATCTGATTGCCACCGAGGTTAAGCATTGTCAGATTCGATAGTCGGGCGATCGCCTCTGGGATTACCGTAATCTGATTGCTACTGAGGCTAAGCGATGTTAGATTCGATAGTCGGGCGATCGCCTCTGGGATGACCGTAATCTGATTGTTATCGAGGCTAAGCCATGTTAGATTTGATAGTCGGGCGATCGCCTCTGGGATGGAGGTAATCTGATTGTTATTGAGGTTAAGTATTTTTAAGTTGGTTAATTGAAGAACAACATCAGGAAACTCAGTTAGCTTATTTCCAACCCATTTTCGTTTTTCCTGATCGAATTTCACCAACACCAACGACTCAAGCTGCGTGCACTTGCCAATCTCCGGCGGCAATTCCTCCAACCCCAACCCTGCCAAATCCAATTCTGTCTGGTCCTCATCAGCCGCTTTGTCGATTAACTGCAACAACTCCTCTCTCGTCATATCTTTTGTCTCCCCGTAGTCTTCATTTTATTGTGACAGGATTTTTTGGTTGATGGGGAATTGCCCGCGCGTCATCTAAGAAACCGGGTTTTTTCGGGTTTCTACGCTATCACCAAGAATTCTGGCAAAAACCCGGTTTCTGACCACTCGTGCATCAGTCCTGTTTATGTTAATGGGAGATGGACGATCTGATGTTGGTATTCGTTATCAAACGAACCATCAGCAATCAAAATTAATTCCTCAATATTTTGCCCAATACTTAAATCTGAGTTCAAAACTCAAATTCCTGGAATATGGCTGAAAGCAGACATATTATCTGCCAGATGGACGGGCATTGACTTGCGGTTGTTGGTGACTAAAATAAAACCATTATCCTCACACCAAATCAAAATATCTGGATCGAGAGTGCTTTTCGGAGGTGTACCAATGTCGCCCACTGCCCAAACTACTAAATCGGGGCGTTTCCGGCGAAGTTGTGTAGCATAAATTGGCGTAACATTCTCATCCATCAAATATTTAAGCGCCATTTCTCAAGTATCCTGGATTGCAGTTTGACTTTCCCGTTCAGCCTTCAATTTTCGCAATCTTTCCGCAGCCGGATGCGGATTTGTTGCTTGCATTTTTCGCTGCTGATGCGACCATTCCAACCAATCTTGTATATATCTACTTACTGATTCCTTGTTTAGCAAATAATACAAAATAGTTGTGTAAACTTCTGCTAAAGTTAGAGATGGATAGAATTGCTGAATTTCTTCTGGGGTGCGTTCCCGATGCAAATATTCATACAGCACGGTCTCAATCCCGATGCGATGTCCTTTAATCCGAATATCATCCGGTGCTAAGAAATCAAAATACTGATTCATTTCCATATCTAAAATCCCTCTTTTAGCTATCTACTATTCTACTATTCGGTTTGATGAGAAACTATAATGCGATCGATTTCTGCGCGGTGGCGATCGTAATAACGCCAAGCATTCTCTAAATCGCGATCGGATAAACCTGGATAATTCCGAAGTAATTCCGCCTCATCAGCCCCCTGTTGGTGAAGCGAAACCAGCGTCCAAACAGGAATGCGGGTGTTGCGAATTCGGGCATATCCTCCACACACTCCAGGCGTACTCTGAATCGCCCTAGCTGAGAGTTTTTCTTGAAACAGCAAACTCTTTTCAGGTGTCAGCGACTCAATGACTTGAATTAAGGAGTCAACCAACTGAATGTTCATAGCTGATAATTTACGCAATGTAGAATAGTGCGATCGCTCAAACTATCATAGCAAATTTCCCCCAACACCAAAGTCTCAAGCCCAGTGCACTTGCCAATCTCCGGCGGCAATTCCTCCAACTCCAAACTCGGCAAATCCAATTTTGTCTCGCCCTCATCCGTCGCTTTGTCGATTAACTGCATCAATAATAATACGATCGATTTCTTCAGGGTGGCGATCGTATGATTAAAACAACGGTTAAAAGATGAAAGCCAATGATGACCAGCCTGAATGTGGATACGGCACTGCTACAAGAGGCGATCGAACTACAATGAGAAAATTCGCTGGAAACCTTAGTTGAAATCGCCTTGCGCGAATACATTCAACGCCGCAAACAACCGCACTATCTCGAACTTAGCTTTGGAGAATCTCTCGGTGCATTTCTGGAAAAATATCAAGTGCACGAATTGAGCTTAAATCCCGATCGAATTTGGGAAGATGTTCGCGCCGGAACAAAGCATTGAGTTTAGTGCGGATAAAAGGACTTGAACCTTCACTCCTTTCGGAACCAGAACCTAAATCTGGCGCGTCTGCCAATTTCGCCATATCCGCATTTTGACACCGAACTAACATAGCACAGCACAAAGCCATGCGTCAAGAGCCAGAAACCCGGTTATTTTTGGACACCGGGTTCAATCATGAGTTATAGCCACAGCAATTTTCCGTATATTTAACTCGTCACTTAGTTTTGCCCGATCGCCTTCCAAGTGATTTCGTCAACCACGCCGTCAACCGTCAAACCCTTATACTCCTGAAAGCTCTTGACAGCCGTAGTAGTGCGAGTGCCAAAAATCCCGTCAATCGGGCCCGGATCGTAACCCTGCATTTCCAAACGCACCTGTAGCGTCTTCACCTTAGAACCCGCCGCGCCTTTAGTCAGAGCAGTTGCAGGATTTGTCGGAACCGAAGCACTCTTCTGAACTCGATCGTCGCTTGGAAGTGCAGCATTGCTTTGCAAACTTTCGGGAGCTGACACCGGATCTGCTGCTAAAGCAGTCCAAGTTTGTTTATCCACAATACCGTCGGAATTCAAACGCTGAGACTTCTGAAAAGCACTCACAGCCGATTTGGTGCGAGAACCGTAGGAACCGTCGATCGTCCCGATCGCAAAACCGTGAACTTGCAACCGCTGCTGTATGGCCGCAACTTCAGGCCCATCTGCTCCCGCCGAAATAGTTTTTTCCTTTCTCACAGGCTGCTGCTCCCCTGAATAAAAAGGCTTATTAAACATACCTCCTTGGGAATTTGCCTCCGGCTGTGTAGATGCACCAGGATCCGCGGGACTCACAAAGTCTCTGCGGTATTGTTCCTGAACAAAGGGTTTGGAGTCGAAGGCTGCATTTGCCTTTTTGGTCAACCCAGGAGCGAACAGAGCTAGCAAGCTAAAAATCGTAACAGTAGTTAAACGCATAAGTTTCATCCTGTTGGTAAAGTTTGACAAGGTTTCCCTGTTTTCATGTTTCTCAATCTCATTGTATTACCCGGATCGCTTTCTAAGAAATATCTTTCCAGGCCTTTAGAAATTCGGCAATGGGACCGGAGCGGTCAGAAGTTGCTAGTTGGAAGTTACGAATTGAAAGTAGGGGCCGTTTCGCGCTATTCCTTAGAAACCGGGTTTCTGAGGAGATGTTTCGTTACCAGAGTCAATATTTTCGTAGAAACTGGGTTTCTTAGCAATAGTCCTACGGTACAAAACCGGCTCTCCTTCACAAATCTTTACTAGCTGGTTTTGTACAAAGTCGATCGCTCCGAGGCCAACTTTTTTCTCTCAACCGGCCCCTACAAATCCCAAATCGCCACTTATCGGTTCGTGTGTTCTGCCAATAAAGCCTTCGCTCTCGGCTTGTAAATCAGATAAAACAGCTCTTCTATATAGGGCTTGCTGAAAAAGTCCACAAATCGAATCTAAGTGTCAAACAGCTTGAAAAATGGGAGATTCGGAGATCGGTTCCCAAATTTACTCCACAATTTTCCACCGAAATCCAAGGATTTTGAGCCGACAAACGTCATAACGAGAGCACTTTTTTGTGTTTAAAAATCTTGCAACCCTTGGCAGTCATAACTTCTAGTTCTATTCAGCAAGCCCTATATAGCGGAGCATATCTTCGCGGTTTTCCTGAGACGAGTAGTTCCAAAAACCGTAAGTCTTGGCCAGAGTCAGCAGCCTGCTAGTATGAATTTTCCAGGTATAGGTGCTGTAAACTAGGTCAATTCCTCGCGTTGAAATTTCATACCAATAGTTAGGATTTTGTTCGCATTTCGATAAAAAATCGAGAATTTTTTGGGCAGTTTCCTGGTGGCTTGTCTGGTTGATATAAAACCCATTTACCCCATCTTGAATAATTTCCAGCAGGCCGCCAAACTGAGTCCCAAAAGTCGGAATACCGGTAATCATTGCTTCGAGAATTGTCAAGCCGAAAGCTTCAAATAAAGGCGGCTGAACAAATATACCTTGGCCGTCGGCGATTACCCGGTAGATTTCGCCGGACAGGCTTTTGGAAAGCCACACTCCCCTGATTTGATTTTTTTTTATTTGACCTAAAAAATAGAGCGATACTATCTGAGTATCGCCCTATTTTTTGGGGCTGGTACTTTTTTTAATCTCATTGTAAAGTTTGCAATCAGAAATTACTATCCCTCAAATGACATAAAATTCCCCGTATTTGTGGCGAATGTAGCGGACAAAAGGATCGATAGTTAAAGGTGAACCGGTCACGCGATCGATCAATTCAACTGCAGTGTATTTGCGGCCGTGCTGGTAGATGTTTTGTTTGAGCCAGTCGTGGAGTAGAGTAAAGTTTCCCTGTTCTATTTGTACGGTAATTTCGGGATTGCTTTTGACTGCGGTTTCGTAGAATTGAGCGCTCATCAAGTTGCCGAGGGTGTAACCTTGGAACATTCCGCCGATCGTCCCGACGTACCAGTGAACATCCTGCATCGCACCATCGCTGTCGGTGGCGGGGACAACGCCGAGATCTCTTTTATAACGTTCGTTCCAGGCTTCGGGGAGGTCTCGGACTGCAAGTTTGCCCTCTACCATTGCCAATTCTAGGTCAAAGCGGATGGCGACGTGGAGGTTGTAGGTTACTTCGTCGGCGTCGGTGCGGACGAGCGATCGCGAGACTTTGTTAATTGCCCGGTAAAATGTGTCAGTGGATACCTGTCCCAACTGTCGCAAAAATACGCCTTGGAGTTGCGGGTAAAAACATTCCCAAAAACCGCGGCTGCGCCCGACCAAATTTTCCCAAAGCCGCGACTGGCTTTCGTGCACGCCGGAGGAAATGCCGCCAGCCAGAAGCGTACCTTCAAATTCTGGGGAATTGCCGAGTTCGTAGAGGGCGTGTCCGGCTTCGTGGATGCTGCTGAACAAAGCTTGATCCAAATGATCTTCGTAGACGCGGGTGGTGATTCGCACGTCGTCTATGGAGAAGTTGGTCATGAAGGGGTGGAGGGTGGTGTCTTGCCGTCCGCGCTGGAAATCATACCCCATCCGTTCTACGACTGTGCGGGTGAATTCTAGTTGCTGGGCTTCTGAGAAGTATTGATGCAAGCAGGAGTCGTCGGCGACGGGTTGAGAGGTGATCGCTTCGACTATTGGGACTAATTCTTGACGCAGTTGGGCGAATAGGGGGCGCAACAGGGATACTTTCATGCCGTAGTCGCTGCGATCGATCAAAGGATCGGCGATATGTTCGTATCCGGGGAAAAAGTCGGCGTATTGCCTACTTAATTCTAGGGTTTTTTCGAGATAGGGTTCGACTTTTGCGAAGTTGTTGTCTGCTTTGGCTGTGGCCCAAGCTTCGTAGGAGTCGGCTTGGTGGCGGCAGAGTGCGGACATGAAGGCTGCGGGGACTCTGGCGGCGCGATCGTAGTCTCTGCGGGCGATGCGGATCAGGCTGGCTGGGATGGAGTCGTAGGGGAGGGCTTGTTCGTAGAAACGCAAGTCTTCTAGGAGTTCGCCTATTTTGGGGTCAGTAAATTTTTCGTGGGATATTTGTTTGAGAGTGGCCAACTGGCGGCCTCTGGCGGTTGCACCTTTGGCGGGCATATAAGTCGCCTGATCCCAATGCAGCAGCGACGAGGCTGATTCGATGTCAGTAACTTCTCTGAGGTGGGCTGCAAGTTGAGCAAATTTTGCTTGAGTTTTGTCTAGGGTTTGCATGATTGGCGTTGGAGGTACTGTTTTGCCTAAAAAGGTTACAGTGCGGCATTGGTATCCATCAATCATTGCTACCCTGAAATCAAGCTAAAAACCGCACTTCTTCCCGTATTGTACGCAATTTCGAGTCATTCTGGCAGAGTTCACGGTATTTCTTCGGATTGAGCTCGATCGCCCTTGATAGATTTTCGATCGCCTTGCTGGTGATGGTTGCTAAAGCTTCGGGGTTGTTTGTACCATCGCCTGCTGCTTTTTCTAGGAGGTAAATGCAAGCTTTTTGATAGTAAAGATTTGGGTCGTCGGGTTTGAGTGCGATGATTTTATCGTAGGACTCTCTGGCTTCGGTAAATCGTTGGATTTTTTTGAGGGCAACGGCGCGGTTGTACCACGCTTCGGTGTTTTCTGGCTGCAACTCTACGGTTTTGTCCCAAGAGGCGATTGCTTCTTCAAACCGCTGTAAGTTGGCCAAGGCCAGGCCGCGGTTGTACCAGGTTTCGCTATTCTCTGGCTTGAGTGCGAGGGCTTTGTCCCAGGAGGCAATCGCAGTTTCAAATTTTCCCATTTGGGCGATCGCGGTGCCGCGTTTGTTCCAGACTTCGGGGGAATCCGGCCGCAGTTGCAGGGTTTTGTCGTAGGAGGCGACGGCTTCGGGGTAGAGTTTTTCGTCGGCTAGGGCGACGGCGCGGTTGTACCAGGCTTGATGCAAGTCTGGTTTTAGTTCGATTGCTTTGTCGTAGGAGGCGATCGCCGCTGTGTTTTGGCCGGAGGTTTTCAGGGCTAGCGCTCTATTGTACCAAGCTTCGGAGTAGTCTGCTTTGATGGCGATCGCTTTGTCGTAGGAGTCGATCGCTTCTGATAATTTTTCCAAATTTACCAGAGTGTTGCCGCGGTTCGTCCAAGCTTCGTGATAGTTTGGCTGGAGTTTGATCGCCTGTTCGTAGGAGGTGATGGCGTCTGAGAGTCTGTCGATCTTCCGCAAAATGTTGGCGCGATTGTACCAGGCTTCTGGATTGTTTGGTTGAATTTTTAAAGATTGGTTGTAGGCCAATATGGCTTCGGGTAGCCGTCCCAATTTTCTGAGGGCTACGCCTTTGTTGTACCAGGCTTCGTAAAATTTTGGTTCGAGTTCGATCGCCTTTGACCACGATTCTAGCGCGGCTGACAAGCGTCCCATTGTTTCTAGGGCGTTACCGCGATCGTACAGCGTTTGAGCTTTTTGGGCGTTGACCGATCTGGATTGTTCCCCCGAGTCGATCTGCTTTTCTATGCTGGCTAATTTCTGCAAGGGGTTTCACCTCATTATTTTTTGTAAAATTGTCGCTTTTTCTTTATATTGATTAAGTTTTCGCTGTCGATCGCAATTGATCGATCGCCTATATTTGGTTATTTATGGCAATTTTATAGTAACTCTGCAATTTTTTCAACCTTTTCTAATCTATTATACGCAAGTTTCTTGTTTTTAGGTATAGATTAATACTATTTTTTTTCATAAATTGCGTAGAAGCGTAAAAAGGGCGATCGCACTCAGGTATCACAAACCTCACCCAAGATTTAAATGTCTTTTTCAGGGTCGAGAATCGAACCAAAATTAGGCTCTATCGCTACTGTTTTAATCCATTCTGAGTCGTGGAAGGGCAAGCCATCAGCTAAAGTGTAGATATCTTCCGCTGAGTCTCTCAGAGAATCAAAGGCTGGATTTGCGATCGTAGCTTTTAGCCATTCATATTCTTGTAGTTTTGCTTTATCAATTAGGGCTGCTTCTAGGACTTTCAGTCGCTTGAAATCTGCATAAGTAATAATAGCAGCGATCGCCCTTCCTTCCTGTTCTATGACAATTCGTTCTCCAGTATCCTCGACATGGGCGATGAGTTCGGGAAATCTGTCATTGGTTACGGTTACATTTAGTTGAGTCATCTTTTACCTCACTCTTAATTATTCTCTCAAACTATCTATCCTTGAATCAAGGCTTGAAACCGAGTATGCGATCGAATGCTGTCAAAATCCGAGTCAGTTTTTGCCATTTCTCGGTATTTGTCAGGATTCAGATTGATCGCTTGCTGCAAATTCTGAATTGCTCGGTCAATCTGACTCTGTAAGGCATAGCAGCAAGCCTGATGATAAATTTGAGATGTTTTATATTGTACCAGACTCGATCTCTATCTGGTTTGAATTCTAAGGCTTTGTCGTAGGAGGCTATTGCATCTTTAAGCCTACCTAAATTACCCAGTGCATAGCCCCGATTGTACCAGGTTTCGTGGTTCTCTGGTTTGAATTCTAAGGCTTTGTCGAAGGAGGCGATCGCATCTTTAAGCCTGCCTAAATTACCGAGTGCAAGGCCCCGATTGTACCATACTTCGTGTAGATCTGGTGTGATTTCTAAGGCTTTCTCATAAGAGGCGATCGCATCTTCAAACAGGCATAAATTATGCAATGCAAGACCGCGGCTGTCCCAGGCTTGGTGATAATCTGGTTTGATTTCTAAGGCTTTCTCGTAAGAGGCAATCGCATCTTCAAGCCAGCCTAAATTATTCAGTATATAGCCCCGACTATACCAGGCTTGGTGATAATTTGGTTTGATTTCTAAGGCTTTGTCGTAGGAGGCGATCGCATCTTCAAGCCTTCCTAAATCATTCAGTGTATAGCCCCGACTATACCAGGCTTCGTAGTCATCTGGTGTGATTTCTAAGGCTTTGTCGTAGGAGGCGATCGCATCTTCAAGCCTGCCTAAATTACCCAGTGCATAGCCTCGATTGTACCAGACTTCGTGGTTCTCTGGTTTGATTTCTAAGGCTTTGTCGTAGGAGGCGATCGCCTTTGCGTATTCTTCAGCATAGATATATAAATAACTTTGTTCTAAAAACAATTCAGCTTTTTGTTCAGGTGTTTGCCCATCCTCATCAATTAAACCTTGAATCCTCACCAATTCGAGTTTCCGTGCTTCGGTCAAAGCTAAATAATCTTCTTGATTCCATCTTTCCGAAGCAGGCTGCCTTTTTTCAGATTCTTGAGTCATAATTAGATAGTTTTTTGATAATTTTAAAGTCTTTGTTTGTTGGCTGTCTTAGTCCGCGCAGGCGGACTTCGTTTGAGGTGAAGCGATTTCAATCGCCAAACAATCCAGGGAATAACTAACACAACCGAACTAAGCTGACAATACCTGAGCCGCCGTCAGCACTAATTCTGGAAAAGTGGGCGAAACAATTTGTTCGTCACCTCTAAACTGACTCCGTTCATATTTTCCTTGAGCATTTAGCGAAAACACAAATACCGTCGGCATTTTTGGGTTTCCCAAATACTCTCTTTTGCCGATCGCTAAATAATCAATAATCCAGTATTCAGAAATACCTAAGCGTTCATATTCATCTAGCTTGTCAACATAATCATCTTCCCAATTAGTTGATACTACCTCCACAGCTAACTGAATCGGCGATTCGAGTGCGGTATAGGATTTGCGTTCGGCACGCCACAAAGTGCGATCGATGACGCTGACATCAGGAACTCTTCCTTGCTCTATACCTTCTTTTGTGGTAGTTTTAATCGTGATACCTCGCTTGACTACATAGTTGAGTTTCAGCCGATCGATCTCTTGATAAAACTGTCTGTCTGCAAATTCAGCAACGTCATCGTGATTTCTGGTAGTTGCCATTTTGACAATCTCTCCGTTCACCAATTCATAAACACCATCTTCCGGGCAAATTGTAATAAATTCGTTAAATTTTAATTTTTGTTTGGTGATTGCAATCATTTTTTTAAATTATCCCTAAAATTGGAGGCAGAGCCTCTGGATCTGCGTTACCAGGCAGAGCCTGGTAACAAGTAGTTTCTTAGTCTCGCGTTGCGCGGACTTTGTTTGTTTAGACGCGATTTCAATCGCCGAATAATTGATTTTTAGGCTTGATACTTTTTCAGAATAGCAACTTTTTCGGGGTAGATGTCGATCGCCATTTTCTCATCATACCTAGTCGCTAGCGATCGCCTCACTTCGCCCAAAAACAGCGGCTGCGACAGTCCGGGTTCTGGATGTACGATCGTCCGAACGCGGATAGTCATGTAGTCTCTTCCGCGTCCAGAACGCCCTGGAGAGTACAAATCCGCCGCCGCTTGCTGCATCGTTGCTTCTAACTCCGATTCAGTAATCGAAGGCGGCACCGTAACAACTGTTTGAGCGCCGCCAGTATCGTAAACTAAAGAATAGCGCACCGCGCCGGGAATTTCCGTGCGCGCAAACAGTCCCAAACCAAGACCAAATATACTCGCAGCAATTACGGCCATAAAGCTAGTCACTCCGACCAAACGGAAGCGAAAGCCCCATTTAAAAATAAATGCTATAACTGTTAAAACCAGCAAAGCCGCTGTCAGAATTCCTGCCCATTGGGCATACATTAATAGGTTAGAATTTACGTTCATTTGAGAATTATCTAATTGTTGACTGTTGGCAGTTGACTGTTGACTGTTGATTGTTGGCCGTTAACTGTTAGCATTAGTTATTGGTAGTCACTAACAACTAACAACTAAAACGGGACAAATAACAACCTACAAATAATATCAAATCCGGTAGCATCCTCCTGCATTCATCTCTCCATTCTCTCTCTCTGTGTCCTCTGCGCTCTCTGCGGTTAAAAAAATCCAATTCAACCAAGAACGACATCACAAACAACCAATGCCAGTGACTGTTGACCAATGACCAATGACCAATGACCAATTAAGCCTTTCGGCCCACAAGCAAATAAGTCATCATATCGCCTTTACCCTTCACTGGAATCACGCCGCGCTCTTGGAAAATGTACTTGTCCTGAAGGCGTTCGTAAGTAGCAACTGTCACCTGAATGCCGCCCGGTACGCCTTGAGATTCCATCCGCGAAGCTGTATTTACCGTGTCTCCCCACAAATCATAAGTAAATTTTTTAGTACCGATTACCCCAGCTTCCACCGGGCCCGTGTTGATGCCGATGCGGATGCTGAGCGGTTGACCACCCTTGGCGTGCATCTTAGCGATGGCTGTTTGAATGTCGATCGCCATTTCGGCAATGCTTTCGGCGTGGTTGTCGCTCGGTTTAGGTAAACCGCCAACCACCATATAAGCATCCCCGATCGTCTTAATTTTCTCAAGTCCGTAGCGATCGGCCAACTCGTCAAAAGCTGAAAAAATCTCGTTGAGCAACTCTACCAACTGGGCCGGCGACAAATGAGCCGAAAGCTTCGTAAAACCGACCAAATCGGCAAACATGACTGTTACCTCAGCAAAACTGTCGGCGATCGTACTCTCCCCTTCTTTGAGGCGCTGGGCGATCGGAGCTGGTAAAATATTTAACAGCAAACGTTCCGACTTTTCCTTTTCCTGTGCCAACTCCCGCAAATAAGTTTGCTCCTTATCGCGCAGCCGCTTCTTTTCCAGACAAGCACTAATCCGAGCCTTGAGCAATACCGGATTGAAAGGTTTAGAAAGATAATCCTCCGCCCCCAACTCAATACAGCGCACAATACTGTCGATATCGTCCACCGCCGAAATCATAATCACCGGGATGTGGCGCAAATTCTCGTCAGCCTTGAGATTTTCCAGCACCTGATAGCCGTTCATTTGCGGCATCATAATGTCTAGCAAAACTAAATCAAAAGGCTCGCTACGCATCATTTCCAGAGCTTGGAGACCATCCTCAGCAACAGTCACTGCGTGGCCTTGACGCTGAAGTCGGCGAGCCAGCAAATCGCGGTTCACCTCATTGTCGTCAACAACCAGTACATTGCCCTCATCACCTTTCATTTCATGGCCTCTTTCAGAAGCGTTTCAATCTTGCTCAAGAGCCGGGGAAACTCCACTGGTTTGGTGTCGTAGTCGTCGCAGCCGGCCGCGAGACACTTTTCGCGGTCGCCCGCCATTGCGTGAGCCGTCAGCGCAATCACCGGAATCGTCTTAGTTTCTGGGGCCGCCTTAATTTGCTGGGTTGCTTGCCACCCGTCGAGCACTGGCAGACTCATATCCATTAGAATCAAATCCGGTACTTTCGCCATCGCCATCGACACTCCCTCGGCACCGTCCACAGCAATAAAGACCTCGTGTCCCTTGCGGGCCAGACGCCTAGAAAGCATATCTCTATTCATTTCGTTGTCTTCGACCAACAGGATTTTAGCCATTGGTGTTCTCCTTGCCTTTCGAGTCGTACCTGCGATCGAGCCTTTCATTTACTATAGAGCGAACATCGCGCAGCAAAGTATCGCAACTGTAGACTCCCTTTTGTAAAACCCGATCGACATAGCCGTTTAGCTGCTCCCTTTCGGCGGTAGTCAGGTCTTTAGCAGTAATAACGACGATCGGTATAGGATCTTCAGAATGCGACTTGCGAAGTTCGGCGATCAATTCAAAACCATCCATTTCTGGCAGCATCAAATCCAGCAAAATCAGGTGCGGGCGAGCAAGTTCTAGCTGTTCGAGAGCCGCCTGTCCGCTGTCAGCTTCCGCCACTGCCCAACCTTGTTTTTCTAGTATGCGCCGCAGTATGTTGCGAGTGGCACCGTCATCTTCCACAATCAATATTTGACAGGGCAAACTTTTAGCCACAACGCCGTCTCGGTCGCGTCGGTACTTATTCAACAAAGCAGCCAGCCGTTTGCCGTCCACGGGTTTTGTGAGGTAGTCCGAAGCGCCCAACGCAAAGCCGAGGCTTTTGTTGCCCACAAAGGATAGCAGGATTACGGGAATCTCGGCAAGCTCTGGATCTGCCTTCAGCGCCGAAAGCACCGCCCAGCCGTCCATTCCCGGCATCATCACATCCAGGGTAATCGCATCTGGCCGCAGTTTCTCGGCCAGCCTGAGAGCTTCCTCGCCACCGCCGGCGACTTCTATGTGCAGTCCTTGGCGGGCCAGGGCGCGCTGGATCAAATCCTGGGAGATGGGGTCATCGTCAACTACCAGCACCGTGCCGACAGCGGGTGCGTCCTCCGTTCTCGTGCTGTCGCGGGTTGGGCTGGGAACGGACGGCTGTTGGATGGCGCTGGGCAAAAGTACGGTGAAAGTCGTGCCTGCGCCCAAGGTGCTGCAGGCCTCAATGCTGCCGCCCATCATCTGACAGAAGCGCTGGCTGATAGCTAGTCCCAAACCCGTGCCGCCATACTTGCGGGTAGTTGAGGCATCTGCTTGGGTGAAAGGTTGGAAAACTCGCTGCAATTGGTCTGTTGTCATGCCGATGCCGGTGTCGGTGACGCGGAAACTGATAAATTCAGAGTTGGCAATTAAAATTTGGGAAGATTCCTCTTGATTTTGCATTCTTAATTGTTCATTTTTAATGCTTTCGACTGCGATCGCAATTTTCCCATTTTTAGTAAACTTGGCAGCGTTGCTCAGCAGGTTCAGCAGCACCTGCCGGACTTTGGTCATGTCGGCGTGCATCGTGTGGAGATTGTCCCGACAGTACACTTCTAGGATGTTGCCATTTTTCTCGATTAGCGGCTTGGCCGTGGCGACAGCGCTTTCAATTAAGGTATGGATGTCGAAGGTTTCTAAGTAGAGATCCATTCGACCTGCTTCTATTTTAGATATATCTAGGATGTCGTCGATCAGGGAAAGCAGGTGTTTGCCGGCGCTGCGGATTTTTTCGAGATCAGAGACGGATTCGCCGGCGCCCAATTCTTCGGCTTCTTCTTTGAGCATTTCGCTGTAGCCGATGATGGCATTGAGGGGCGTTCGCAGTTCGTGGCTCATGTTAGCGAGAAATGTGCTTTTTGCCCGGTTGGCCGATTCTGCTGCTTCTAGGGCCGACTGCATGGCGGATTCTGCCTGTTTGCGATCGGTAATGTCTTCGACTGTGCCTTCGTAGTACAAAACCCGGCCGCTTTCGTCGCAGATGCTGCGGGCGTTTTCCGAAATCCAGATTGTGGTGCCGTCTCGGCGGTATATTTGCGATTCAAATTTTGAGACTTGGCGGCCGGAGTTCAATTGCGCCAGAAATTCGGCGTGCTGGTTGGGGTTTAGGTAAATGTGGCGGTTGAGGTTTGCGAGTTCGGCTAACATTTGCTCAACTGTTTCGTAGCCGTAAATCTCGGCTAGTGCGGGGTTTGCCTTGAGGAATCGCCCCTGTGGGGTGGTTTGAAATATGCCTTCGACTGCGTTTTCAAAGATGCTGCGGTAGCTTGATTTCTCTTGCTGCAAGGCTAGTTCTGCCCGCTGGCGTTCGAGGGCATTGGCGAGCATTTCCCCTACCATTTTTAGAGGAGTTAATATTTCGGTGGATCGACCTGTTGCGGGTTGGAAGCTCTCGAATCCGAGAAATCCTATTAGGTTTTCACTACAAGTTAGGGGAATAATTATCAGCGATTGCAGATTGTTTTGAGGTATATTTAATTGTGTTTCTGGGGAATGTGCGATCGCATTTGTTGAGGAAGTTGCTACTTTTTCCGTGGTTTGGGATGGGAACTCGGTCAGGACTTCTGGTAACTTCTTGCCTTGAAAATAGGCAATTTCAGTTTGTACGGGGGGAGGGAGTCCATCGATTTCTGTGATGTGGAGGTCTTCGGCGCGATCGAGCTTTTCGGCAATCCAAGGAATTCTGGCGATGTCTATTTGTTTGTGGCTGCTGTCTTCTTCTCTTTCCAAAATGCCGTCGCTACACCATTCGTAGGTTTTTTTGGCGCTGGTTTTGTCTGCTGATAACAGGTAGATGTAACTGCGGTCAAATCCGGTGAAGGTAGCGATTGTTTCCAAAGTGCGATCGATAAATTTGCCTGTTTCCAAGCTGGGCTGGCTGATGAAATTGATTGACAAACTCGCAATCAACTGATTTAATTCTACTCTATCCTGCAAAAAGCGTTCTACTTTTTGGCGATCGGTAACGTCTCGAAAGCTCCAGACTCTGGCGGCTGTGTTTGCTCCGACTTTTGAGGGTAGCGAATTTAATTCGAGAATTTTTCCGTCTTTAAGTTCTAATAATTGGCTGATTTGAGCCTCTGGATTTGCCGACAGTTCTATTAAGTCTTGAAGAATATTTGGGGATTTTTTTAATTGGCGTGCTGCGAAGGTAAACCATGTTGCGACAGAGCTTTTGACCTTGCCTAGCGCCGACTGTCTCAACTTTTCTGCTACTTGAGACAAGCCCCACATTTCAATAATTTTATGATTAAAATTGCATATATTGCCGTTGCTGTCAACAGCGAGAATTCCGGCATCTGTAGATTCTATAACTGCTTCCAGCATCGAGAGCGATCGCTTGTGTTCTGTCATGTCAAAAAACACCAAGACTGATATTTCGCTCCCGTCAATTGCTGGATTGAAAAAATAGGAAACTGGTAATTTTTTGCCGTCGCTGCACAGAAATTCGTCGTCCCAATTGCTGCAAGGTTGACGGTGGGCGATCGCCTGTTGTAAAGATAGTGTAGGTGCGATCGGTCGATGTTCGCTTTTGCTTGCTGACTGTTTCCCGGCCGTCAAAACTTGGGATTTTTGGCCTTTGTTTTGGTTGCTGTTGATGCGAGACAGCAGGGAAACACGCCAAAGTTCTGACTCCCGCCACCCCAGCAAGCGTTCGGCTTCGGGATTCCAGGAGAGGACAAACCCGTTTCGATCGAGGATACACAATCCCGCCCCCAAACTGTTAAAAGTCGATCGCAGCCGATCAAATTCTGAAGCTGTTGGAGAGTCTGGAGGAGGCTGGGGCGAGGGGGTCGCATCCTGCAAAGCCACCTGTTCTTGCTGACTCTGAGTTTCGTCATAGCTACAACTTACCTGTTCTAAAAATAGCTGCCACTGCTGTGCGTTGGGAGGGGACTCGCCGGCTAAACCGAGTTGTTCGAGTTGGCGCTGGAGGTGGGGGTGCATAATTTCTGGCGCTTTGTAGCAATTTGTTCTAGTATATCTTTTTAATTATTGACACTCCCCGCGCTAAAGCGACAGGGATTCTTAAAAAACTACCAAACGGCAATTCTTAAGGGCGCTGTCAAGGCACCTCTACCAACTCCGCTAAGGTCAAGACCTAGCATTGTTGCTACTTTTCGTATGATGTTGCCCGCTGCGTTACAGTCTGCATTAATGTACCAATTTTGTAAATTAGTTCGATACAGTCCACGCTTAATTCGTCTACCAGACTCTTTCCACCCATCGGGTTTTGCACCGATTGCAGGCAGGAAGTCACTGTCAACAAATGAAGCTTTTGATGTGTAGCTTTCCTCTGTTTCGATGAATCTAATTCCATACTTTTCGCAGAGCTGAGAGATTCTAGTTTTCAATCTACCAGTAGGAATTTGTACGAATTTTTGATTAGTTTTTGCTCCCATATTTACGCCATTTTTCTGACCCTTGTTCCAACCAAAAACAACAGTACCAATTTGGTTTTTTAGGTAGTGATTAATAACTATTTTAGCCACCTTATTTACCGCATCACGCATATATCAAATTTTTAGACTGTTTTTTGCCGGGAAACGAAATAATCGATAAATAGCAGAAAAAAATCATCTTGACAAAAGACTCTATTTATCATAATTTTCGAGGGATAACGAAGTTTCGTTTATAATAGCTGGCAGCCGAATTGTAAAAGTAGAACCTTTATCTAACTCGCTGCAGGCACTAATGTCTCCGCCCATCATTTCGCAGAATTTCTGAGTAATCGTCAAACCTAAACCAGTGCCGCCGTACTTCTTAGTAGTTGAGGAATCGGCTTGGGTGAAAGGATCGAAGATTTTGGCTAACTGTTCGGAATTCATGCCAATGCCGGTATCTTTGACTGTAAAAACGATCCAATCTTGAGAGGAAGACAATAGAGACGAGCTATTTTCAGTTTTGTCTCCTCTATAGGCTGCAAGTTTTTTGCGTCTCTTGGCAGCTTCGGCGGGGGTTTCGGGGGAGCGAATAACGGCGAAAGTAATGGTGCCGGAGCAAGTAAATTTTGAGGCGTTGCTGAGCAGGTTGAGCAGGGATTGCCGCAGTTTTGTTAAGTCGCTCTGCATGGAGCCAATATCTTCAGGGCATTGTATTTCTAATATATTGCTATTTTTGTCGGCCATCGGGGCGATCGTGGCGATCGCTTCCTTAACTAGATTTAAAATGCTGAAGGTTTCGAGGTGTAAGTCGGTGCGGCCTGCTTCAATTTTAGAGAAGTCCAGAATATCTTTGATCAGCGCTAGCAAGTGCTGGCCGGCGGTGTTAATTTTCTGGAGGTCGTCGATGAACTCTTCGTCTACAGGAATCTCTCGGGCATCTTCTTGCAGGAGCTCGCTGTAGCCGATGATAGCGTTGAGGGGTGTACGCAATTCGTGGCTCATGTTGGCGAGAAAGATGCTTTTCGATTGATTTGCGGCTTCGGCGGCTTCTTTTCCCCGACGGAATTCTTCGGAACGCAAGCGTTCGGTGATGTCGCTGGTCATGATTAAAACGCACTGAGTGCTGCCGAGGTCGATGAGTTCCGCTGACAGCAGCCAGTCGCGCACTTCCCCGGCTTTGGTGCGAATTTTGATTTCTTGGTTGCCGATCGACTTTTGTGCTTGTAACATCTTCGTGATGCGATCGTTGTCTTCTGAATTGACCAACATTCCTATGTCGCTGACGGTGCGGCCGATAAGTTCCTGCTGTTCCCAGCCCAAGGATCTCAAAAAGCTTTCGTTGGCATCGAGGAAGCATCCGTCTGTGACAGTGCAGATGCTGATGCCGACTGGGGAGGCGTGAAAGGCTTTGGAAAATCTTTCTTCTGAAGAACGCAGGGCTGCTTCGGCGCGCTTTCTGTCTGTGATGTCTTGGACGGTGCTGGTGATGTACAGGGAGTTGACGGCGGCTTGTTCGCAGACTGTGCGTAGGCTGCCGTCGGGGAGCACTATCCTGTAGTCGATGCTGTAGGACTGTTGTTGAAATAACGCCGCTTCGATCGAGCTTTTGACTAATTCTCTGTCTTCGGGGTGCACGTATGCCAAGAAGGCTTCGAGGCTGGGTTCCAGAGTTCCCGGCACCTCTCCCAGGATGCGGTACATTTCCTCTGACCACCGCAATTGCTGGGTGTTGCGGTGTAAGTCCCAGTTGCCTAGCTGGGCGATGCGTTGGGCGTTGGCGAGGCTGGCTTCGCTGGCGCGGAGGGAGATTTCTGCTTGGCGGCGTTCGGAGACGGTGGCTGCTAAAACTAAGCCTGTGACGGCGATGACGGCGATGAAGGCTTGCAGGGAGAGGAGTGCTTGGGGGATGCTGCTGGAGTGTTTGAGAAAGGGGCCGCTGCCTCGGGCTATGCCCCAGATGGCGAAGCCGCAGAGGAGGAAGTTGGAAATGGCCGTGTAGCGCTGGCCGAATCGAAAGGCTGCCCAAACTACTAGGGGAAATGGTAGGTATTCGAGGGGATAGCGCGCGTAGGCGGCGCGGGTGCGGGAGCAGAAGACGAGCCAGCCGACGGCTACTAGCAGCAGCAGCCAAATCGCTCGTTCTATCATCTGTTTGCGATTTATGGGGACTTTGGGCAATTTGTGCCATGTCAGCAGCAGCGGGGCGACGAGCAAAATTCCCATTGCGTCTCCTACCCACCAAGTCCCCCACATCGTGCCAAAATTGCTCCAGCTAGATAAGCCGGTCAGGCAGACGACGATGCTGCCGATGGTGGAGTTGATTAGGGTAGATGCGAAGGCTGAGAGTCCGACTATTCCTAAAATGTCTTTGAGCCGATCGAGTCTGGCGTTAAAGTTCATGCCCTGCAGCAGATAGGTTCCCGTCCACGCTTGCAGGGTTCTGGCGCAGGCAGAGATCGAGGCGACGGCGATGTTGGCCGACGGTATGCTCATGCTGAACAGGAAGCCTCCGATCGCAATTCCCGGCCACATTTTGGGGCCAAACAGCAGCAGGGCGACTTGGGCAATTCCTGCAGCCGGCCACATGGGGTAGATTTCTGTACTCAGGGTGAGGGTGGAAACTGCCAATTGCGATGTCACATAGTAGATCGAGGCGATCGCGCCTACTGTGAGGAAGTACCGCCAGGAATGTCCTTTGATTGCGTTAAGGAACTTTTTCTGCATTGTCATTTGGGGAAAAGGTGGACGGTTGTTCGGGTCTCAGTAGGCGGCACGGGATTGGTACTGGGTAGCAAAAATGTTTCTATTAAGTGATGGTAGGTTATGGATGGTAGGTAAGGAGAGAACCTTTTAAGATAATTTTTTGTGGAGTCGTTGAGGGTGTGGTTTTTTTCTGTGCGGTGTAATTAACATCAAGAGGTGTTGGAAATATCCTTTTTTGCCAATATAAACGCACAGACTAGACTTTTTGCAGATATTTTTTATTAGGTCAATTGCAGGTGTTGGACATATCTAGGCATATCTACGCAGATTTAATGGAGGAAAGCGATTGAGTGTTGTTGCTCATCTATTAATCAATACGGTTCACTTAACATATTTATGCCCCGGAGATCCCCCTAAATCCCCCTTAAGAAGGGGAGTAGGGGTTGACTTTGAGGGCATTCTGATCCCCCCTTTTTAAGGGGTGTGCCAGGGAGATCGTCTTAAGTAAACCGTATTGATCTATTAATCATAGCGATTCTCAACTAAGTGGAGCGATCGCCAGTTGTTTGACCAATTACTTTTTTCCCAATTATCAATCTGTATTTTACTTGGTCATATCTAAGGTTAGTGTCAAACGCTCTTGAGCTTCTTTGAGAGCGTCTTGGGGGTTTTGGCCCAGAAGGGTTGCTTCTATGGCGCGGCCTGCATTTTCTGACAGGCGGGAGTAACCTGAGATGATGGGGCGCGATCGGGCCGAGTTCATTTGTTCTAAAAATACTCGCAAAACAGGGTTTTTTTCCACAAAGCTTTGATAAGCTTTACTCTGTCTCGATTTTAAGTTAATTGGCAAGTAACCTGTTCCCAAAGCCCAGGCTGTTTGGAATTCTTCGCCGAGCACGTATTCTAAGAATTCTAGGGCCGCTTTCTCGCGTTCTGGGGAGGTTTTCATTAAAAATAGGTTTTCACCCCCAACAACTGCTGCGGGGCGTTTGAGGGCGGGTATGGGCATCACTGCGTAGTCGATCGCGCTTTGCTGCAATTGTGCTAGAGTCCAAGGCCCGGTGATTTGCATTGCAACTTTGCCGGCGATGAAGTTGTCGAGTTCGTAACCGCGTTCGGGTGCTGACAGTATTGCTGAACCTTCTGTTAATAAGTCGCTCCACAATTCTAAGGCTGCCAGAGCACCGGGATTGTCGATTTGCGGTACGGAAGTTTGAGGTGAGGCTGCCAAGAGTTCGCCGCCGGCGCTGAACATGAATGGCAGCCAGGTAAATACTGTCCATTCTCCTTTGCCTAGGGAGAGCACTATGCCGTGTTGGTCTGGGCGGCCGTCTCCGTTGGTGTCCTTCGTGAGCGATCGGGCTACTTGCTTTAATTGCGCCCAATTCTGTGGCACTTGTTCGATTCCTGCTGCTTTAAATAAGCTGGGACGGTAAAATATGGCCGCGTTGTTTGTGGCTAGGGGAACTGACCAAATGTGTCCGTCGAGTTCCATTGACTCGAACAATGCCGGATAGATTTCGGATTTCCGGGGCGATTTGTCCAGCCATTCTTCTAAGGGTTGAATTGCGTTTAGTTCAGCTAATTTTCCGCCAATTGTGGGAACGTTCCACAGCAAATCCGGCGGTGCATTTCCTACTATTGCTGTGAGGATTTTTGGCATTTGTTGGTCTGGCTGTCCGATGTAAATTGGTTTTACTTGGATGTGAGGATGTGTTTGGTTGAATTTGTCCGTGAGGGTTTGAAATACGTCGCGATTAGGCGGGGGATTGATACCGTGCCACAGGGTTATTTCGATTGTATCGCTGTTTTTTGAAGTGTTTTGGCAGCCGCTTAATATTAGTAAATTTAAGGCAACCAAAAGGCATAAAATTAGTTTAAATTGGATTTTAATTGTTTTGAATAATTTGGATGAAATCATTTTTTAGTAGCCTTCAGTGAAGAAAAAATTTTTTAACCGCAGGTGGACGCGGATGGTTAGAGGTTGGTGAAACTGGTTGAATCTAAGAAGTCTGGGAGGAGTTGATTTGTCTCTCCTTCAGAAGGATTTTGGAACAAAACGGTGAAATCTCCGGTTCCTAGTCTATATTGTTGTCAGGTGCGATCGCAATTTTGCTTATGAATTTTGGCTTGGTTTTGGTTGTAGCCACAAAATGCCAGGATTGAAAAACAGGGATTGATGACAGCGTGAATAAAGTTTTATAGTTCTGGGATATCTGCAAATAAGCTGCGGCTGAATTTCAGCAAAAAATTCGACATATTTTCCATTTTTTGGGAGATATGATAAGATTTAGTTTAGCAGTAAACAAGGTAAATAACATGATAATTCCTAGTGTAGAACAGTTAAATTTAACTTTGGAAGAATGGATGCAAAATCCTCCAGACGGGACGGAGTGGGCGGACGGTAAAGTTATAGTCAAACATCCTGTAGAATTTGTCAATGGAGAAGTAGTGGGGAAACCGGGAATGACTGCAAAAACTCGCCGCATTCAAGCTAGATTAGTACGATATTGGGGCATTTACATGGACTCAAGCGCCCAAGGGGGCGAGGTTTATGTGGAAGTTACTTGTCAAACTCTGAAAAAAGGGCGGATACCAGATGTATCTTATATTACTCCTGAACTGTTGGCGCAAGTTGGGGAGTTTTCAGTTTTGCCCCAGAGTTTTCCGCTGCTAGCTGAGATTGTTTCGCCTAGCGATTTTGCTGATGATGTTTTTGCCAAGGCGCAGGAGTATTTGCAGTCTGGTTGTCTGGAAGTTTGGCTGCTGTTTCCTAAGAGTAGTTGGGTGTTAGTAATTACTCAAGGTGCGACAGTTTTATTTAAGCCCGGTGAGGGGGCGAAAACTCAGGTTGTGTTGCCAGGTTTTAGCGTGGCGGTGAATGAGTTGATGGCGTAGTTTTGTTGGTATTATTATAAAAACTAACTAAAAATCTATGAAAATTGTTTTTTTTGGTACTCCCGATTTTGCTGTTCCTACTTTGTCCGGTTTGCTGAGTCATCCAGAATTTGAGGTGGTGGCTGTGGTGACTCAGCCGGATAAGCGCCGGGGAAGAGGCAATAAATTGATGCCTTCACCTATTAAAGATGTGGCTTTAAATCACAGTCTCCCAGTTTTCGGGCCGCGCCGAATTAAGAAGGATGCGGAAACTATTGCTATGTTGCGGGAAGCGGAGGCTGATGTTTTTGTGGTGGTGGCTTACGGGCAGATTCTTTCTCAAGAAATTCTGGATATTCCTAGTTTGGCTTGCGTTAATGTTCACGGTTCAATTTTGCCGAAGTATCGCGGGGCGGCACCGATTCAGCGCTGTCTTTTTGATGGGGAAAAGGAGACTGGGATTACTACTATGCTGATGGATGCTGGGATGGATACTGGGGCGATGTTGTTGAAGAGTTTTGCTGGGATTTCGCTGTTGGATAATGCTGATTCTTTGGGGGATAGGTTGGCGGATGTTGGGGCGGATTTGTTGGTGGAAACTTTGATATTATTGAGGGATGGGAAGGTTGATGCTGTTGTTCAAGATGATGCTGAGGCGACTTATGCGCCGATGATTAAAACGGCGGATTTTGTGCTGGATTGGTCGCAAAGTGCGATCGCGCTTCATAATCAAGTTAGGGGCTTTTACCCGGATTGTACTACGACTTTTCGCGGTAATTCTTTGAAGGTGATTGCTACTGTGCCACTAGGGCCGGAATATTGGCTGCAAATGCCGCCGGAGTTGAGGGTTTTGGAACGCGATTGGCCTGTTTTGGATCAGTTATCGGGCGTAAATGGGGAGGTTGTCAGGGTTGTGAAGGGCTTGGGGGCGATCGTCCAAACTGGCGATGGTTTGCTATTATTGCGAGAGGTACAATTGGCGGGGAAAAAGGTGCAGTCTGGGGTGGATTTTGCCAATGGAACTCGGTTGGTGGCGGGCGAGGTTTTTGGGATGGTTGAAGTTAAGTAAATGAGTGGTAGGGAGAAACCGGGTTTCTGCGAATCATTTGGATTGAGTACGAAAAATATAGGAAGAAACCCGGTTTCTGAGATTGTCACCTAAAATCCAACCAAAACTTCCTCCAAAACTTCCTCTTTTCCGCCTAACAAACCCTGCGCGGCCTCTAACATACTCTCAGAAAAATCTTTCAAATCTTCCCGACTTGCTAAATAAGTTTTCAAAGCTTCTAAAGGTTCTATACTATTATTAGCATTCAATTCTGGCAACCTCGGCCTCGCTAGCTGACTGACTAATTCCGGTTGGATTGTGTAGCTGTGGGCTTCGCCCAGAAGTGCGTGCAATTCAACGTTATCAATTAAGTCTAATTGTTCCGATCGCAATTGGTAAACTAATCTCACCACAGCATCTTGGATTTGCTTCTTCCCAATGGCTTTAACCAAGTCAGCTTGCGGGTTTTCCGATTCAGACACCTTTACCTTAATCGTCAGAAACACTCGCACGGGTAACGCGCAAAATTCCCACTCAGCTTTCCCTCGTTCTAAATTAACTAACACAAAACCTTTGTCTTCTTTCTCTTCGCTAAAATCAACTCGTTCGATGCTTCCCGGATAAATTACGGGCGGATTGTTGGATAAATTCAGATTTTGGTGTTTGTGAACGTGACCGAGGGCTACGTAGTCGAAACAAGGGCGTGTTAGCATGGAAACGGGTATGTTAAAACCTTTACCAACTGCTAAAAAACGTTCCGCGCCCAAGCTTGCTTTATCTGCCATTAAGTGCGCTAATAGTACGGTGGGAATTTCGGGGTTGAGACGGCGGATTTCGCCTTCTAGGGCGATCGTCAGTTTTTCGGTTAATAATTGGTTAACATCGCCCATAGAAAGGCTTTCAGTCTCCGATCGCGTCATTAAGGTCGATCGCGTCAACCAAGGCAGTGTAACCACCTGTACTGCGCCGTTGCGGGTGTGTATGAGGTGAGTTTCCAGGCGATCGCCTACAATAAACTTAGGTATCCCCAAAGTCCGGTAAATCCCCAAACTCGCGCCGCCCTGTCCCTGGGAATGTTGGTCGTGATTTCCTACTAGCAAAACCGTGGGAATTTGTGCGTCAACCAAGCGACTGAACTGCCGCGCAAAAGCCTCTTTTACAAATGGTGGCGGCGTTGAATCGGGGAAAGCATCGCCGCCGAATATAACTAAATCTACGGGTTCAGAAATTGCCCTGTCCATACATTTACTCAAGGTAGCTGCGAAGTCTTCCAGCCGCGTATTTAAGCCTGTTTCTGGGTTGACGCGGCCGTGAGAAAAGCCACTTCCCATGTGGATATCTGAAAGGTGTAAGATTTTAATCATTGTTTTCTTTGTGAATTGTAATTGAGGTTTGTAGTGAGAACTGAAGTCCTTACTTTGCCAAGTATTTTATGTATTTCTAGGTGCTAATTCGACGCTGTGTCGATTGGGATTGATGCGTTTATCGATCGCAAAAATTGCCTTTTCTTCCTCCAAACCGATTTCGTGAAACTCTTTAAACAAACATTCT
Source organism: Microcoleus sp. S36a_B3 (assembly GCF_036700745.1). Lineage (NCBI taxonomy): Bacteria > Bacillati > Cyanobacteriota > Cyanophyceae > Oscillatoriales > Microcoleaceae > Microcoleus > Microcoleus sp. S36a_B3. The sequence goes on from NZ_JAUBPN010000006.1 coordinate 113,860, forward strand.
AACTCAATTTTTGCAATAACAGTTTCCAGCCACTTATCAAAGGAATCGCATTCAATGCTTCTCAAAGGTTCGTTTTTGCACTCAAAACTGATAATTTGTCCCGGAGTGCCGTCAAAACAGCCTTTTGTATCCACAACCCGCAGCCACAAATCATCTACTTTCATAAACGGAATCCATGCTTTGTTCCAATATTCTCCGGGCTGCCATTCTTGAAAATAAACTTGACTCTGGGTGTCCCAAAATTTTTTCTCCTTCACAATAGATGCCAAAGATAAAATACTCCTGCCGTGTTCAAAGGGCAACAGCCACTTATTTTCTGAACTCTCATAAGCCGAACCGTTATACCAGCGATAAAAATCATAAAAAGTTTCGGGAAGCGATTGTTGGTAACGATTTTTAAATAAGTCGATTTCCGTTTCAATTGCACCAGAATTTAGCAAATTTTGCGCGTCTGGACAGTAGCGCTTTAAGGTTTGGGCGAAGGTACGAACCAGAGGATTGCGGGGCTGAAAAAGTTGTTTCATACATCATAATATCATGCCGGGGACTTTTTGATAAATTTGGGCGATCGGGCAGCGAAAATCTATACTTGTCAACTCTAATATCAATTCCGTTAGCATCGGAATTATTCATTTCTCTCTGACCTCTCTGTGTTCTCTGTGTTCTCTGTGGTTAAATGATTCCGATGCAACCGGAAACGATATAACCCATCTCCTTGTCTGTAAATCCGATTTGCCCAAGTTCCCTCAGCATTGAGTCGAAAACATTCAATTTTGATTTCAGATTGATTGATAAGGATGTAGAAATTGTTTTTGCTGAAAAACATTGATTCGTCTTATTTTCTTCAGTCTGCGGAGGCAGACATCGTTTATGTAGACGCGGTTTCAACCGCCGTCCTATTTTAACAAATTTCTAGAAATCGCGCGTGCCACAATTTGCCACTTTCCGTCAATCCCTGCGATCGCACTTTAATTTTAACTCCGCGAGGGTTAGCCTCGTAGAGTCGGGCAATTTCCTGCATTTCGCCGCTGCTAAAGCCCGTTCCCACTGTTCCGATCGGCACTAATTTGCCCCCAACTTCTTGCGCGACTTCGATCGCACTAAAGGGCCGCCCCGCAACTTTAGTCGGTGTCAACCCGACAATCAACAAATCGTATTCCTGACAGTATTTAGTCCGCACCATCGGGAACTTCTTAACATCTTTCCCGCCCACATAACAGCAGTTGTGCAAAATCCAAACTTCGCCTTCTCTGTTTTCAGATTCCTGCTGATTTGCTAATAAAAGTTTTTCTGCGGCGGTGCGATAAGTCGGTACAATTTCAAATTCTGAAGATAAACTTACCAGCAATTCACCAACTGCAACTCCGGCGGCAATTCGTTCCGATTCTGCCAACCCAGTCAAGTCTTTGCCGTGGGAAAACAAACATTTGAAAATGGCATAAACGGCGGTTGGTTGAACGGTTGGAAAACCGCTTTCAATATTAACTGTAGCAGCTTGTGCGCCCGTGCGGTGTTCGCTGCCGATACAGCTTTTGTAATACAGTTCGCCGTCTAAAACAAAGATGCCTATTTGAGCGGCTGTGTCTGTTAATGCGCGATCGATCGCCATTGATGCTTGTTGTCGCAGGTTAGTCGATCGCGATTGATAGTATACTCTATCTGGCGTCGCCACAACCACAACTCGGTTGCCGTCCCGCTTTGGCTGTCCCCAATAATCGGGATTTTCGATGTAATAAGAACGTTCCACCGGCGCATCAACCGGCTGCATGGTGACAATCCTTCCCGGCTGCAAATTCGCAGGTAATTCGGGAACAATCGGATTGTTTGCAGTCTCTATTTTGGCAGCAGCCTTTGATTTTGCCGCAGGAGCAGCATTGGTGGTAGACTTGCTTTGAGTGTTGTTAGTCGGCTTTTCTCCAGTTTCCAACTCAAACGCTCTTTTCCAAAATCCCACCGCCATTTCCGGGTATCCTTCCGACTCCGCACACAGTGCAAAACCAATAACTTTTGCCGTACCGATGCCGCGCCCGTAATCAGCCAAATACTGCACCGCCCCCGCTTCACCGATCAAGTGCAATTCCCGCGTGACGATGCGATTGTTCCAACGTTCTCGAATATCGGCGCTAATTTTTTTAGCTGCTTTGCGCTTTGCTTCTGCGTATTCGGTGCAGTCCATACTGCCTCCTTTTTGTAGGGCTACTTCATATACTATACTAAAGCTTGATTTATTAGTCAAGGTTAAGTTGATAATTAGGATGTGTGAATAAATTTAACTCTTTCATTTGTGAAGTAGATTTATTTTTTAACCGCAGAGGCGCAGAGGGCACAGAGAAAGAGAAGAAAGAAAACGATAGGCTTGTAGTAGTGTTTTGATTGTCAATGGCGGTAATCTGTTCGCCGCCAATGCTAAGATAACTTCGATCGCACATTGCGACCAATAAAGTCGCGAGTTGTGTCTTGCTCGCGTTGGGTTCGCCAACTTGCGATCGCACCTTCGATAATTTAAGATCGAATTTAATCTTACTCTAATGATGCGATTGATTTTGTACAGCAAGCCCGGATGCCATTTATGCGAAGGGTTGCAAGAAAAACTCGAACAGATTGAAAACCTCAAATTTCAACTCGAAGTCCGAGATATTACCCAACGCGATGATTGGTTTGAAGCTTATCAGTACGAAGTTCCAGTTTTGTTTAAAGTGCAGCCCCAGCCAATAAATCCTGCTGTCGAACCTGCATTTTCCTCCGAACAACTGTTACCCCGTCCTTCTCCCCGCTGCAGTGTCGCCCAATTGGAGCAAATGTTACAGAAATATTGGCCAATAGATCCGTCACAATAATAATACGATTTACGCAAAAATTCAGGTTTTAATCCTGGCCTCGGCGTGCGCGCCGCGCACAGAATAGCTGTGTGGGGCGCGCACCGCCAAGCACTGCAAAGCCGCACCCAGACTGGCTAAAATAATTGCGTAATACCATTTTTCTAAAGATGTGGTATAGATGAAGTCTTAGCCCCCCCCCTTAGTAAGGGGGAGGTTGGGGGGGGTAATGTCTAGCGCTACTTTATGAAATTGGTATAAGTCATATTCAAAACATCCAAGTGAGGAGTTTTTTCGATGAAATTGAGAGAATTATTAGCAGCACTTCCCGGCATTTCCTTTGACACCCAACATCTAGCCCTCGATGCAGAAGTCAAGGGTTTATCGACTAATTCCCACGCTTGTGGGGCGGGAGATTTGTTTTTGGGAATGCCGGGAACTCGCGTCGATGGGGGAGATTTTTGGCAAAGCGCGATCGCCAGCGGTGCAATTGCCGCCATAATTTCCACCCAAGCAGCCGATAAAACACCACCCAAAGACGGGAGTACCTGCGTCATCGCAGCAGCCGATATGTCTCAAGTTTGCGGTCAAATAGCAACCGCATTTTATGGCAATCCAGCTAACAAATTAAAACTTGTCGGCGTTACCGGTACCAACGGCAAAACTACCACAACTCATTTAATCGAATTTTTGCTCAATCAAATGCAGTTGCCAACCGCGATTTTTGGCACGCTTTACACTCGCTGGCCCGGTTTCCAACAAACTGCACTTTACACCACACCTTTTGCGGTTGACCTGCAAAAACAACTAGCAGAAGCTGTAGCCGCCGGATGCAAATACGGCGTGATGGAAGTCAGTTCCCACGCTTTGGCACAGCAGCGGGTTTTGGGCTGTACTTTTGAAGTTGCTGTGTTTACAAACTTGACTCAAGACCATCTCGATTATCACCGCGATATGGAGGATTATTTTGAGGCAAAATCTCTGTTGTTCGGTTCCGATTATCTCAAAAATCGCGCCGTAATTAATATTGACGATGCCTACGGACGGCGGATTGTGGAAAGTTTAAAATCGGAGAAAATTTGGAGTTACAGCACTACCGACAAAACGGCTGATTTGTATGCTTCAGATTTACAATATCAGCCCGACGGAGTTAAGGGAATGCTGCACACTCCCAAGGGCAAAACTCCTTTTGTTTTGCCTTTAGTCGGTCAGTTCAATTTATCAAATATGTTGGCTGCTGTCGGCGCTGTTTTAGAATTGGGTTTAGATTTGTCCGCAATTGTGGAGAAATTATCTCAGTTTTCGGGAGTTCCGGGACGGATGGAACGGGTGCAAATTAGTCCCGATCAAGATATTAGCGTTATTGTTGATTACGCGCACACTCCTGACAGTTTGGAGAACTTGTTGAAGGCTTCGCGGCCGTTTATTCCCGGTAAAATGATTTGTGTGTTTGGTTGCGGTGGCGATCGCGATCGCACAAAACGCCCGATCATGGGTAAAATCGTGGCAGAATTGGCCGATTTAGCCGTTGTTACTTCCGACAATCCGCGTACCGAAAATCCCGATCGCATTTTGGAAGATGTTCTCGCAGGTATCCCCGCCACCGTAAAGCCGGTCGTCATGGGCGATCGCGCCGCAGCAATTCGCACTGCTATTATGGACGCTAAACCGGGAGATGGCGTGCTAATTGCCGGAAAAGGACACGAAGATTATCAGATTTTGGGCACCGAAAAAGTCCATTTTGACGATCGAGAACAAGCGCGAGATGCCTTAAAAGCCCGAATGAATTAATTATACCATTTCCTAAAGATACGCTATAGATGAAGTCTTAGCCCCTCCGATGCTTTGGGGGGGTTTGGATAATATCTAGCGCTACTTTATGAAATTGATATTAGGTTAACGATTAACGATTAACCGTTAACCGTTAACCGTTAGCTGCTGGCTAGTTGTGAAAATTCTTCTATTTTTGAGTATTTATACTATACTCAAATCAGATTTGCACTATTATAATAGTAACGGTAAATATTTTACCAAAAAAATAACTATCGCTATGATCGAACTAACAGGGTATCAAATTCTCGATCGCATTTACTCAGGGACTCGCACTCTAGTCGATCGCGGAACTCGCCTCCGGGACAAAAAAAAAGTCATCATCAAAGTCTTGCGGAACCAGTATCCCAGCTTCAGCGAACTATTGCAATTTCGCAATCAGTATACCATTGCCAAAAACCTCCACTTGCCCGGAATCATCGACACCTACAGCTTAGAATCCTACCAAAACAGCTATGCGCTAGTAATGGAAGACTTCGGTGGAATTTCTCTGAAGAAATGGATGGAACAAGGGGAAAATGCGCCGACATTGATCGAGTTTTTGCAAGTGGCGATCGACATTAGCAATACATTGAATTTACTTTACTGCCACCGGATAATTCACAAAGATATTAAACCAGCCAATATTTTAATTAATTCCCACACAAAACAAGTCAAACTCATTGACTTTAGCATCGCATCTTTGCTCCCGCGAGATACTCAAACTCTGATGAGTCCCAACTTATTGGAAGGCACACTAGGCTATTTGTCTCCCGAACAAACAGGCAGGATGAATCGCGGCGTTGACTACCGCACAGATTTCTACTCTTTGGGCGTGACTTTTTACGAATTGCTAGCAGGACAATTGCCATTTCAATCTCACGATCCGATGGAATTGGTACACTCCCATCTTGCCAAACAACCGCCATCACTGTCTGAAATTAATCCAGAAATTCCGGCGGTACTCTCGGCAATTGTCAGCAAATTGATGGCAAAGAATGCTGAAGACCGCTATCAGAGCGCATTAGGATTAAAGCATGACCTAGAAAAATGTCTGTCTCAGTGGCAAAAAACAGGAAAGATCGTTTTGTTTGAATTGGGAGAACGAGATCTGAGCGATCGCTTTACCATTCCTGAAAAATTATACGGTCGCCAAACGGAAGTAGAAACCCTACTCAAGGCCTTTGACCGCGTAGCGAACCCCCTTTCATCCCCCCTTACCAAGGGGGGACACAGGGGTGGCGAAATGATGCTAGTCGCTGGATTTTCCGGCATTGGAAAAACCGCCGTTGTTAACGAAGTCCACAAACCCATTGTCGGAGCGCGCGGCTATTTCATCAAAGGCAAATTCGACCAATTTAACCGCAATATTCCCTTCTCGGCTTTTGTCCAAGCATTTCGAGATTTAATGGGACAATTGCTGAGCGAAAGTGATGCTCAGTTGCAGGTTTGGAAAACGCAGATTCTGGAAGCTGTTGGGGAAAATGGACAAGTAATTATTGAAGTGATTCCCGAATTAGAACGGATTATTAGTCCTCAGCCCCCAGCGGTGGAACTGTCGGGAACATCTGCTCAGAATCGCTTCAACTTACTATTTCAAAAGTTTATCCAAGTTTTTACAACCCAAGAGCATCCTCTGGTAATATTTTTGGACGATTTGCAATGGGCTGATGCGGCATCTCTTAAGTTGCTGCAACTTTTGATGGTTGAATCTACAGCAGGCTACTTGTTAGTGATAGGTGCTTATCGGGATAACGAAGTGTTTGCAGCGCACCCGTTGATGCTGACTTTGGAAGCGATCGCCCAAAGCGACTCGATAGTTAATATAATTACCTTACAACCCCTGAGTCATGCCAGCCTGAATCAGTTGGTAGCTAATACGCTGAATTGCTCGACTGCATTAGCGCAACCACTCACGGATTTGGTATTTCAAAAAACCCAAGGTAATCCCTTTTTTGCTACCCAATTTCTGAAAGCTCTGCATCAAGATTGCCTCATTAACTTTGATGCTCAATTAGGGCATTGGCAATGCGATATCGCCAAAGTGCGATCGGCCGCATTGACCAATGATGTCGTGGAATTCATGGCGTTGCAGTTACAGAAACTACCAACAGCGACCCAAACTATCCTCCAACTAGCAGCTTGTATTGGCAACTCTTTTGATTTGTCTACTTTGGCGATCGTTTCAGAGCAAACAGAAGCCGAGGCTGCCACTCACCTATGGAAAGCCTTGCAAGAAGGGCTGATTCTACCCCAAAATGAAGTTTATAAGTTTTATTTAGGAACAGTTCAGACAACCGATACTACTCATGAATCCGTAGTATATCGATTTTTACACGATCGGATTCAGCAAGCTGCCTATTCCCTGATTCCAGAATCACATAAAAAAGCCACACATTTAAAAATTGGTCAGCTTTTGTTGACAAAAACACCTCAATCAACCCAGAAAGACAATATTTTTGATATTGTTAATCAACTCAATATGGGTGTTGAAATAATAACAGATTCAGAGCAATTAAATCATCTCGTCTCACTAAATCTACTGGCAGGAAAGAAAGCCAAAGCTGCTACAGCCTATGCAGATGCTGCCAGATATTTAAATATTAGTTGGGCATTACTAGAATCTGATAGTTGGCAAACTCAGTACGATTTGACCCTGGCTGTTTGTCTCGAAACAGCAGAAGCAGAATACCTGAATGGCCATTTTTATCGGCTAGACATCCTAGCTAAAAATATTTTAACTCATGCTCAAGATTTGCTCGCTCGGAGCAGTATCTATGAGCTACAAATTCAATCTTATCAGTCGCAAAGCATGATGATAAAAGCGATTGATACGGGTTTAGAAGTATTGGAAAAGTTGGGAATTAACATCGATCCCAGCATCGGCGATCGCGCGATGCCAGAATTACCACGATTTGAAGATTTAGACAAGATTCCAGAAATGACCGATCCGCAGCAACTCGCCACGTTGCGGATTCTCATGGCACTTTTTCCTTCCATTTATATCGCCAGACCCGATATGACTCGTCCCCTGATCTTAACGATAGTAAATTTTACCATTGAAGGTGGACATTCTGCATTATCAGCTTATGCTTATGTGCTCTATGGCACGATTCTCTGCGTCGAACCTGGAGGCATCGATCAAGGATATCATGCCGGAAAATTAGCATTGAAGTTGTTAGAAAAATTTCAGGAAACCGCACTTAAAGCTAGAGTTTATAATTTATTTAATGCTCTGATTCGATCGTGGAAAGAACCAGCCCAAGCTACACTACCCGCTTATATAGAAGGATGCCAAAGTGGTTTAGAGACTGGGGATTTGGAGTGGGCTAGTTATAACTCCATGCACTATTGTAAGAATCTCTTTTTAACTGGAGAGAGACTAGAAATAGTCGAGTCTAAACAAGCTCCTTACCTCGAATTACTACTCAAAAACAAGCATGATTTTGCCTTGTCTTACGCGAAAATCTGGGCGCAAGCTACCTTGAACTTACAAGGCAAATCGGCTGACAAGCTGCTATTGATTGGAGAGCATTTTGATGAATTGCACTTCCTGCCACTTTGGCAAAATACGAACAATTATATGTCCTTATTTGCGCTATGTGTTGCCAAAGCAAATATTTTATATTTATTTAAGGAATATGCGAGTGCTTTAGATTGTACTGTGCTGGCTGGCAAATACATACAAGCTGCGATCGGATCGCTCGCGAGCGGTGTTTATAATTTTTATCACTCATTGATTCTGCTCGCCGTCTACCCTCAAGCTGAACCGAGCCAGCAGAAACAATATATGCTGGCGATCGAACAGAATCAAGCAAACCTCCGAGAATGGTCTGATTGTGCTCCCCATAATTTTCTGCATAAGTATTTGTTGATTAAGGCAGAACAAGCACGAGTATTTGGGAATGTGCTTGAGGCAATAGAGTATTATGACCAAGCAATTCAAGGTGCAAAAGATACGGGATATCTTCAAGAAGAAGCCCTCGCCAACGAACTAGCGGCCGAGTTCTACCTCGGCTGGGGTAAAGAAAAATTTGCAACAGGCTATCTACAAGAAGCCTACTATTGCTATGCCCATTGGGGAGCAAAATCCAAAACAGATGACTTAAAAAAACGCTATCCCCAGCTTTTGACTGCTATCTTGCAGAACCCACAAAATCAATTGATCCTCCAGGAAACTCTGATTTCAAACAGCAATCGCTCGTCTATTTCTCATCAAACTATCCCCAGCACTCATTCTAGCAGCAGTAGCATTTCTGAGTGTCTAGATTTTGCCAGCATCCTCAAAGCTTCCCAAGCTTTATCTCGTGAAATTCAACTGGAGCAATTGATTTCCACCTTAGTGAAAATCGTCATGGAAAATGCCGGAGCAGATAAATGCGATTTAATTTTACTAAAGGATGAGAATTTAGTTATAGAAGCCACGGCTGATTTAGGCGATCGAACCACAGATAATAATTTTTGTGTAAGGCGAGAAATTCCTGTTCAATCAAGTAAAAATATCCCTCATTCTCTCATTAACTATGTTTCTCGCACTCAGGAGACTGTAGTCATTGATGATGCTGCTCAGAGTTATCTAGCCTCGGATGCTTATATTCAAAAGCAAAAGCCCAAAAGTTTATTGTGTACTCCGATCGTCAACAAAGGTCAATTAATTGGAATTCTCTATTTAGAAAATCGCTTAACCCAAGCGGTATTTACTCGCGATCGCCTGCAAGTGATCGAACTGCTGATGGCCCAAGCGGCGATCGCCTTAGAAAACGCTCAACTCTACAGCCAATTAGAGGATTATTCCTACACCCTAGAACAAAAGGTGGAAGAACGCACCCAGCAGTTACAAGAAAAAGCCACTCAACTCGAAGCCAGCCTCCAAAAACTTTACGCGACTCAATCCCAACTCATTCAAACAGAAAAGATGTCAAGTTTAGGACAGTTGGTTGCCGGAATTGCTCACGAAATCAACAATCCAGTTAACTTCATTCACGGCAATCTTAACCATGCCCATGAATATACTACATCTTTAATTGAGTTAATTGACTTATATCAAGAACTCTATCCACAAGCCCAACCAAAAATTCAAGCAAAAATCGACGAAATCGACCTAGAGTTTATCATTGAAGATTTACCGATGATCCTAGTTTCGATGACGACAGGAACCGAGCGCATTCGCCAAATAGTCGAATCTCTGCGAAACTTTTCTCGCCTTGATGAATCTGAAATTAAACCGATCGACATTCATTCAGGAATTGATAGCACTTTACTGATTTTGCAGCATCGACTCAAAGTTAGTGAAAAACATCAGGAAATCCAACTGATTAAAGACTATGGTAAAATGCCTTTAATCAACTGTTACGCATCGGCCCTCAATCAGGTGTTTATGAATATTCTCAGTAATAGCATAGACGCTTTGCGACAACAGGAGAACGGAGCTAATTTTAAGAAAAATCAGAAAAAACTGACTCTGATGCTTCAGACTTCGGTCGATCGCGATCGCAATGCAGTGATTCGTATCGTAGACAATGGTATAGGGATAGAACCGTCGGCGCTCAATAAGATATTTGAACCGTTTTTTACCACAAAACCTGTGGGCAAGGGTACGGGCTTAGGGCTCTCAGTCAGCTATGCGATTATTGTCGAGAAGCATGGAGGTAAGATCGAAGTTAATTCAACGCTTGGAGAAGGAACAGAATTTACGATCGTCATTCCTATTTATAAAAAAAGTTAGTAAATAATTTGGCGTTGCTGAGTTAGAATATGAACAGCTAAATATACAAAGCCCAAAACTATTATTTACAAAAATTCTGGATTTTTGTACGGTTACTTTTGAGTTCGTGTCCGGTCGATTGACCGATTTAATTCAGGTTCGTAGTGCGGACTTTAGTCCGCAGTCATCATTCGTATTCCTACTTGAGGGCTTGATGAATAGAATTAGAAGCTATGACTGCCAAGGATTTCAAGATTTTTAAAGATAAAAAAGTGTAAGGTTATGACCTTTGTCGGCTCAAAATCCTTGGATTTCGGTGGAAAATTGTGGAGTAAATTTGGGAACCCATCTCCGAATCTCCCATTTTTCAAGCTGTTTGGCACCTAGATTCGATTTGTGGACTTTTTCAGTAAGCCCTAGATAAGACTAGGGTTGAAACCGCCTAAGAGTCAAACCTAGGCGTTAGCCCTATTCTGGGTAGTTCTCTCCTAGCAAAAGTGTCAAGAATCTGGAAATAGACGATCGCACAGGTTGGCTTGTGACCTAAATTACAGCGTTGCCATCAAAATCTGTCTTAAAAAATATTAAATAGACTATATTTTTATCTAATTTAACTTTTGGGAAGGAATGCCGATATGTCCGCCGACGCAAAAACACATAACGATCGCGCCTTTATCCATCGTTTACCCCTACAAGCGTTACTAATAGTTCCGTTCGTGTTGCAAATCTTTGGCGCAGTGGGACTGACTGGCTATCTGTCGCTGCGAAATGGACAACGGGCGGTTAATGACGTAGCAACGCAGTTACGCAACGAAATTACGTTACGTGTTAATCAAAATTTACAAACTTATCTAAAAGCTCCACAGCAGGCAAACCAAATTAACCAAGATGCCATTAATGCTGGATGGCTCAAAACAACTTCCTTAAAAGACTGGCAGCGACACCTCTTCGCTCAAACTCAGGTATTTGATTCAATTGATTCCATTGGAATTCTCAACGAGGAACGAGAATTTATTACGGTATCTCCACACGAAGGCGATCGCCCCACTTTATTTATTTACGATCGATCGACTGATTTTGCATTTTCGACCTATAGCTTGGACGAAAAAGGCGATCGCATCACTTTGTTGAAGCGCACCGAAAATGTTGACTTCCGCCCTGAGCCTTGGTATCGGCAAGCTAAAAGCACAGATAAACCTTACTGGACGAATGTGATTAAACATAAAGATCAGCCAAAGCTGATCTTTCTGAATGTGCATCCTATATATAATCAAACTAAACAATTTCAAGGAATCCTGATCGCTAGACTAACCCTATCGACTGTCGGAGATTTTCTGCAAAAGCTCGATGTTGGTCAACAGGGGAGAATCTTCATCATTGAACGAACTGGTAAATTGCTTGCAACCTCAACTAATGAATCGCTGTTTCGCGATCGGCAAGGCAAACTAGAACGAGTTGCCGCAGCCGATAGCAATGACTTGCTTACAAAAGCTGCCACCCAGTATTTAATTCGTAAATTTGGTAATCTGAGTCAAATCAACTCCTCTCAAATCTTGGACTTCGATCTCAAAGGTGCTAGGCAGTTTGTGCAAGTTTCTCCATTTCAAGAAAAACCAGGGCTTGACTGGCTGACTGTGGTGGCAATCCCAGAATCAGAATTCATGGCACAAATCAATGCCAATACTCGTACTACCATCTTGCTGTGTATTGCCGCCTTACTATTAGCTATAGCTTTAGGAATTTACACTTCTCGCTGGATTTCGCTTCCCATTTTCCGTTTTAGTCAAGCATCAAAAGCAATTGCAGAAGGCAACTTAGAACAAACAGTTCAACTCTCGAATGTAAGAGAATTAAGAATATTAGCTAAGTCATTTAATCGTATGTCTCAACAGTTGCGTGATTCATTTACAGCCCTTGAAAATACCAATCAAGAACTCGAATATCGAGTAGAAAAGCGCACAACTGAGTTACAAATGGCTAAGGAATCTGCCGATAACGCCAACCAAGCCAAAAGCGAATTTCTCGCCAACATGAGCCACGAACTCCGCACCCCCCTCAACGGCATCCTCGGCTATGCTCAGATCTTGCAACGCAGCGAATCCCTCACCTCCAAAGAGAATAACGGCGTTGACATCATTTACCAGTGCGGCTCCCACCTTCTCACCCTGATTAACGATATCCTTGACCTATCTAAAATCGAAGCCCGCAAATTAGAACTCTATCCCGCGTCATTCTACTTCCCTTCCTTTCTCCAAAGCGTTGTAGAAATCAACTCTATTCGGGCAGAACAAAAAGGAATTAGCTTCGACTTCCTTCCAGATGCCAACTTGCCTATCGGAGTCATTGCCGATGAAAAGCGTTTGCGTCAGGTATTGGTTAACTTGTTGGGCAATGCCATTAAATTCACAGAACAGGGTAAAGTGACATTCAGAGTAGAGATACTCGATATAATAGATGAGGGAAAGAAGACACATATTCGCTTTACGATCGCAGATACCGGCGTAGGCATGACCCCCAAACAAGTCGAAAAAATCTTCCTACCATTTGAACAGGTAGGTAATATCAATAAACAATCAGAAGGTACTGGATTAGGACTAGCAATTAGCCATAAAATTGTCTCCTTGATGGATAGTGAAATTCAGGTACAGAGCATTGCAGGCGAAGGTAGCACCTTTTCCTTTGAGCTGAAATTGCCCGAAGCTAAGGATTGGGCGGAGTCTTTGCTGGTGGTGCAACAAGCGGCGATTGTCGGCTATGCAGGAGAACGGCGTAAAATTTTATTGATCGATGACCGCTGGGAAAATCGTTCGGTGTTGCTCAATCTTTTAGAACCGATTGGTTTTAAAATTATTGAAGCTAGCAACGGACTCGAAGGACTAGAACAAGTTTTACAGACAGCGCCGGATTTGATTATTACCGATTTGGCAATGCCCGTAATGGATGGGTTTGAATTTGTGAAGAAGTTGCGATCGCAACCAGAACTACAACATCACATCGTGCTGGTTTCTTCCGCCAGTGTCTTTGAGATCGATCGCCACAATAGTATTAAGGCAGGCGGCAATGATTTCTTGCCCAAACCCATCCAAGCTGAAACGTTGCTAGAACAAATACAAAAATATTTAAAGTTGGATTGGCTATACAAGGATCAAAAAGGCGATCGGCTAAATGAGTATGGTGTCGCTCAAGAAATTAAGCCACCCTCTCACGCCATCTTGACCCAACTTTCGGAACTGGCCAAAGCCGGCGATCTAGATGGAGTAATAGAAGTCGCCCAGCAAATCCCAGATGGGGATAATGTCGCTTTTGTCCGAGAAGTCATCCAGATTACTGAAGCGTTCGAGATCAAAAAACTGCGGGCATTTATTCAGCAATATCTCGCTTAATTAAAAGGAATATAAACTATGGTTGACTCAACCGATCCCTTTATTTTGATTGTAGATGACAATGCAACTAACTTGTCTGTCCTCTCCAAAACCTTAAAATCAGCAAATTACAAAGTTCGCATGGCAGTGGATGGCGAAGATGCCCTAGCTATGGTAGCCTATGCTCATCCAGAACTAATTTTACTCGATGTGCAAATGCCCAAAATGGATGGTTTTGAAGCCTGCCGCCGCCTCCAAGCAAACCCCGCCACTAAAGGTATCCCAGTAATTTTCATGACGGCTTTAACAGATACGGAGAATAAAATCGAAGGCTTGTCCTTGGGGGCGGTAGACTACATCACCAAACCTTTTGAAGCCCAGGAAGTATTAGCAAGGGTGAAAATTCACTGGCGCTTAAAGCAACTCACCGGCACCTTAGAACAACGAGTGGCAGAACGTACTCATGACTTGCAGAATGCTCAATTGCAATTGGTGCAGCAAGAAAAACTCTCCACTCTGGGACAACTGGTGGCGGGGGTTGCCCACGAAATCAACAATCCCATTGCTTGTGTGGTGGGTAATGTCAATGCTGTGGAAGATAGCATCAATGATTTATTTAGTTTAATTGATTTGTATCGCCGTCAATTTCCCCAACCAGGTGCAGAAATTACTGCAGAACTAGAGAAGATAGAGCTAGAATATTTGAGGGAAGATTTACCGAATTTAATCCGAGCCATGAAGGATGGGGGCGATCGCATTGTATCTATTAGTAAAAGCCTCTGCACTTTCTCCCGCGCCCACAGCGACCAAAAGCAGATTTTCAACATCCATGAAGGGATTGATAGCACTATTCTAATTCTGCGCCATCGCCTCAAGGCAAATAATCTGCGTCCAGCCATTGAAGTGATTACTAACTACGGTGATGTGCCAGCGATTAATTGTTTTTCCGATCAATTAAATCAAGTGTTTATGAATATTATCGCTAACGCGATCGATGCTTTGGATGCAGGGTGCGTTGGACGAACCTTTGCCGAATTAGAAACCGAACCTAGGCGAATTATGATTTTTACTGAAATGTCGATCGACCTTTCAACCGTAGTAATTCGGATCGAAGATAACGGCCTGGGTATGTCCGATTCAGTAAAATTGCGGATATTCGACTACCTGTTTACTACAAAAGAGGTTGGGAAAGGAACGGGATTGGGATTGGCGATCGCCCGTCAGATTGTAGAAGAAAAACATGGGGGTAAACTGAGTTGTATTTCGACACTTGGAGAAGGAACTGAGTTTGTTATTGAGATTTTTATTGATTCCAACTCTTGATTTTTAAATAAGGTTTGTAGTGAGGAATTTAGTCCTATGATTTATGCGGACTAAAGTCTTCACTACGAACCTATTTGGGACTCTAATCCTATGATTTATGCGGACTAAAGTCCTTACTACAAACCTATTTGAGACTCTAATCTTATGATTTATGCGGACTAAAGTCCTCACTACGAACCTATTTTATTTTGTTCTAGAGGGTGTAATATGACTATTGCAGTGGCAAAAATACGGTCATCACCTCGCCTTTTTGCGGCCGCTGGCGTATTACTAATTTCCCGCCTGCTGCTCGAAATAAATTCTTAGTGACGCTCAAATTTAAACTCAAACTTCCAGTCTCCGGCTGCACCATTAACAAAGGCCCGATCGATCGCAAAGGAGCATTCGCTGAAGCTGCAAAAGTCGATGCGCTATTACCTTCAGGTAGGTGCTCCGATTCTAACTGCAACTTTAACTGATCGCCCGCCAAAGTCACCTCCACCTGAATGCGACTCCCCGATGGCAAAGTTCGAGTAAAATTCTCAATCAAATTAGTCAAAACCTGATCCAACATCGTCGGATCGCTGACTACCGCTGGCAATTTTTTCGGTATAATCACATCTAAAGTGTGATTGCGCTGACTTGCCTGTTTTTGCCAGCGCGGAATGCTGTTTTGCAGCACTTCACCGAGGGACATCGCGGTTAGCTGCATCCCAGAATTTTTAGCTTGGGACATTTCCAATTCCACGGCGCGGAAAATTAAACCGAAGCGATCGATCTGAGCGGTACACTCAGCATCAATCATTTCCAAACGCTTCACCACCACCGGTTCGAGTTTGGGACGTTTCAGCAGCAGCCGAGTCAGGGTGCGAATGGTGGCCAAAGGAGTGCGGACTTCGTGAGCGATCGCCTGTAGCAATTCTACCTCTTTGGTAGCATGAGGCAGATGAGACTTACAATTGATATTTTGCTGCCTTTTCAAGCTATCATCAACTCTTTCGTTTTTTCCCCTCGCCACTTCGTCTTTCCCAACGGGCAAATTATGCAGCAGCAAGCGGGTGAACTGCGCGACTATTTGATAGTTTGGAGCTACAGGCAAAAACTGCTGGAACTGCGCGTCTAATTTCGTAGAATTATGAGTTAATTGGCTGACTGGCAAATTGATACCGCCGTCAGAATTGGCAAGCAAACAATCGCTTTCAGTCACCCTGCGCCGCAAAACTTCCCAAGCTTTGGCGGCTATTTGCGGGTCGAAAGAAAATAGAAAAGCCGGAATTCCCGCCGAATTTTCACCCAAAACCATCACCAGACTAAAAGTAGCAGTTAAAACCAAACAAAACTGCTCGTTTGCTAAAGGATCGCCGATCGCCAAAGCTAAAGCCGGGGCCGCCTCCGGTACAGATATTTGCTGCTCCGCCGCCGGTAGCAAAGCTAAAGTTTGTCTAGCACGAAAAGACCACAAACCTGCATCGTTGTCGGGAATACTGGTAAAAATCCAATTAGCAAAACCGGAAATGACAGCGGGCTCTGTCAAAACCGAAGACGGCCCGGACAAAACCAATCCCTGACAAGAATTGGGATTTGGGGAGAGACAGTGTTTTTGTTGTTGGGCGAGCATTTGATTCAAAGTTGCGATCGCCCCGTACCATTCCCGCTCAGCCTTCTGTCTAGCAGCCGCACGACTCCCAGGACACTTCGGGCGGCCGTTTTGGGCGATCGACCTCGGATCGGGACTGAGGTCATTTTCAGAGCCAGAGGAGACTAAAATTTCGCTGATTGTTGGTAGAAAGTAAGTATTCACAGTAGTTATAAGCCCACCTTCACAGACGTGAAGAATGAAGTATTTATTTATAGGAATGTTTAGGAGCGAGAATTTAAGCAGCAGTAGGACGGAAACAACCAGCCTAATTTCTTGCGTCTTGCCCCTAACCCACAGGATATCTATATTTGTCAACTAACGATATTGGCAGAACCGTACCAATAAGTCGCAATCTCCGCGCTTCCGGCGATATTTTGGACGATCGCCCTAACAAAAGTGCAAAATGGATGCAGTCAAACACCCTGCTTTCCTTATGCCCACCTCGATCGCCGACTCCAAAAATCTGCTGTCAGACTTAATGGCACGCTACTGCAACCAAGTAGATTATCTAGCAATTCGACTCGAAGAAGCCGAAGGAACCGACATCCTGCTGCGGGGCGAAAAAATTGAAACCCTCAGCGAAGGAATCTCCATAGGAGGCCAAGTCCGAGCTTGTCACAAAGGCGGCTGGGGCTTTGCCAGTTTTAACCGACTTTCCACCCTCGCCGAAAGAATCGAAGAAGCCATCGCCGCGGCCAAACTGATCGGCGAAGAAGAAACAATTCTCGCGCCAGTAACGCCCGTACAGGACATTTGCTTCCTGCCACTGACAGGAACAGACCCCCGTCTGGTGCCCTTAATTGACAAAAAACAATTGTGCGATCGCTACGCCGCAATTCTCCGCAGCATAGACCCCCGCATTGCCACCATCTCCGTGCGCTACGGCGACAGCACTCAGCGCATCATCCTCGCCACCTCCGAAGGCACCATGCTCGAACAAGGTTGGGCAGACATGGAAATGCGCTTTGCCGCCACAGCCCGCAGCGGGGAAACCGTACAAACAGGCCGGGAAACCACCGGTTCCCGCAAAGCTTACGAAGATTTAATGGAACTTGAAACCCAAGTTCGCAGCGCCGCCCAGCGCGCCGTAGACTCTCTAGCCTTACCCCCCGTCCAAGGCAACACCTACACCGTCGTCATTGACCCGATTTTGACCGGATTATTCGTCCACGAAGCCTTCGGACACCTTTCCGAAGCCGACATGGCCTACGAAAACCCCGACATTTTGGAAGTGATGACCCTCGGCCGCCAGTTCGGCCCGAAAAACTTGCAAATTTTCGACGGTGCCGCCCCGGAGGGACACCGAGGCAGCTATTACTACGACGATGAAGGCACTCCGGCGACTACTACTCAGTTAATTAAAGACGGCGCATTAGTCGGGCGGCTGCACTCGCGGGAAACAGCGGGTAAGTTGGGAGAAACGCCTACCGGTAATGCTCGGTGTTTGAATTATCATTATCCGCCGATCGTCCGCATGACTAATACTTGGATCGAAAGAGGCGATACGCCGGTGCCGGACTTATTTTCTGGGATCGAAGAAGGAGTTTATGCGCGCAATTGGCAAGGTGGGATGACTAACGGCGAAATGTTTACTTTCAGTGCTGGGGAAGCTTGGATGATCCGCGACGGAAAACTCGACAATCCGGTGCGGGATGTGACTCTTTCGGGTAATGTTTTCAGCACTTTAGCCGATATTGAGGCGATCGGGGACGATTTCTACTGGGATGAATCCGGCGGCTGCGGCAAGGGAGGACAAAGCGGTTTACCCGTGGGCTGCGGCGGCCCTAGTTTGCGGATTCGCGACGTGGTTGTGGGCGGCGAAGCTGCCCCAGAGTAAAGCATCAAAATAAAAAATCAAGGTAAAGCCGAAGATTCCTACTCGCGCTTTACCTTGATTTTTGTTACCTGCCGTCCGATTTTCTTTTGACCAAAAATATCCATTTTTGCGGATTTATCTCCCGCCTCCTCGTTCTGGTGGCGTATCTTTATCGTTATCTGCGTAAAAGATCTGAGTGTCGGCTAGAGCGGTTAAAATTTCCGAAGCAGAGTTGTCTTGAGAGAAAAAGGTCGATCGAGCTTCTAAGCTTTGAGCGTTAACTGCAGTGGCGCTCAGTAACAGGCTTGACATCATAATGGAAGAGTAAACGCGGATCATAAAATTGGGTGTTTGTATTTTCCACTTCTTGATACGCACCCTCTACTCTGATATCAGGGTAAAATTTGGAATTGCGGCGAAATTATCAGTTCGTAATTGACGGCACCTGCGATTTTTTTGAGTTTTCCTCAAAAGGGGGTAAAACCCCTCATTTAACTCGCTGATGCACTCGTAAGTTCGAGTTTTAGTCCAATTGCTCGATCGCAAAATTATTCAACGTGTGTGTTTTTTTCAAATCCTCTTAAAACAAGCAAACAAACACCGCAAATTGTAACTTTTTATTAAAATTCAGATTAAGTTCATAATTTATTGATCGGGAATTTTTCGGCAACAATGGGTCACGATTAATAATCGGTAAAGGTGATTGCATAAATTTGCGATCGCGAAACCGCAGATATCAGGCAGATAAATACAGATAAACGCAGATAAATTGATTTTGTAGCAGATGCCTAAATCTCAACTCTCAAATCTCTAATCTCAAATCGACTCAGGATCGAAAACTTAATAAGTTAAACAGCTCCTACAGTCTTCTCTCCTGTAAGTTGCTTTCCTCAAAGGAGGCAGAGCCTCCCGATCTGCATTACCAGGCAGAGCCTGGTAACGAGCAATCTCTAATCTCTAATCTCTACTCGACTCAGTTGTTTGTCTACTTGTAAAAATAGCGAGTCGAGGGTTGAGGAGTTATCCAAAACAACATCGGCTTGTTGGCACTTTTGAGCTAGCGGCATCTGAGCCTTAATCCGGGCATTCGCCCGATCGCAATTCAAGCCATCTCGCTGCATTAACCGCTCTAACTGCACTTCGGGCGAACAGTACACCACCCAAATTTCGGTACACAAATCTGTCATGTTAGCTTCAAACAACAGCGGCACTGCCAAAACTACTGTCAATGTATTTGGTGATACCGGATTATGTGAAGCAATGCAGTTTTGAGTTGCTTCCACAAATCGGCGGCGTACATAAGGGTGAATCTGTTGTTCCAACCACTGCCGTTCGGCTGCGTTACAAAAAATAATATTTCCTAACTCTGGGCGATTTAAATTGCCGTCGGAAAACAAAATACTAGCGCCGTATCGTTCTACAATAGAGTCAAGTATTGGCGAACCGGGTTGCACGGCTTCGCGGGCATAAATATCGGCATCTAAAATCGGAAATCCACAGGCATCTGCCAGATAATTAGATATAGCGGTTTTTCCGGTGGCGATGCCCCCTGTCAAACCGATCGCGCGGACAACTCGATCGCTCATAATTTTCTCTTTGTTTAAACAAAACTGTGTGTTTCGACACTTGGTCTATGTGTTTGCTATGTTGGTGACACAATCAAAATTAGACTGAAAATTGGAAATTTATGATCGAGAGCTAGCGTTAGGAAGTGTCAGCATTGGGGTGCGATCGACTCTTTTTTAGCTAAAATCTCCATTTTTAACTCAAATTTAAGTCTAGATCGAGGCAAACCTATGAATGCTCAACGTGCTGTGCGATCGATTCTGGCAGCAATTCCCCTTGCTGGATTTTTGATATTAGATTTTTTGCCCAACCTGGTTTTCCTCAAAGAAAACAGCAGCGGATGGGTAATTGTGGCAATTTATCCCCAATCTCAAATTGCCGCAGCACAATCGATCGTTCCAGCACCAGAGGGCACAGGCACCGCCATCGCCCCAAAACCGGGAGCTCGCTACGACATTACAGGCGGGACAGCCTCGCGAGACGGAGCAAATCTGTTCCACAGTTTTACTCGATTCGGTTTGAATTCTGGGGAAACAGCCAATTTTATCTCCAATCCAACCATTAAAAATATCCTCGGCCGCGTTGTCGGCGGCGACGCTTCGTTAATTAACGGTTTAATTCAAGTTAGTGGCGGCAATTCTAACTTGTACCTGATGAACCCCGCAGGGATTATTTTCGGAACCAATGCCCGACTCGACGTGTCCGGGTCTTTTTTTGCTACCACCGCTAGCGGTATCGGTTTTGACAGCGGCTGGTTCAACGGCACCGGGGCGAACGACTACGCGGCCCTCGTCGGAGAGCCTAATACTTTTGCTTTTGGCGCGCAGTCGGGGAGTATTGTCAATGCCGGCGATTTAGCTGTGGGAAGCAGGCAAAATTTGACTTTGCTGGGCGGTACTGTCATCAGTACCGGTAAACTTTCAGCCCCAGGCGGTCAAATTACTGTGGCGGCCGTCCCCGGCGAAAATCGGGTGCGGTTGAGTCAAAACGGACTTTTGCTGAGTTTAGAATTTACTCCGGGTGCGGGAGTGTCGGGTTCGACAACTCTGCCTTTTTCTCCCCTGAGTTTGCCTCGACTGCTTTCGGGGCAAGGCGTTGCTGAGGCTACGGGTGTAACTGTGAACGATCGCGGTGAAGTCGTACTGACGGCCGGCCAAACAGTGCCTGCAATGGCAGGAACTGCGCTGATATCGGGTGCTGCAGACGTGTCTGCCAGGGGGGGCGCGGGAGGCAGTATCAACGTGTTGGGCGACAAGGTAGGGCTATTAGGAGCGAAGATTGATGCTTCGGGGGCAGACGGCGGCGGAACGGTGCGGATCGGCGGAGATTACCGGGGCGAGGGAACTGTGCCGAATGCGACGATGACTTATGTGGATGGCAAAAGTTCGATCGCCGCCAACGCCACAGAGTCCGGTAACGGCGGCAGAGTTTTTGTCTGGGCGGACAACACGGCAGCATTTTTGGGCAGCATCAGCGCGATGGGCGTTTCTGCAACTGGCGGCAGCGGTGGTATTGGCGGGTTTGTGGAAGTTTCGGGCAAGCAAAGATTGATTTTTAACGGTAATGTCGATACTTCCGGCACAAACGGTTTGGGGACTTTGCTGCTTGACCCGGAGAATATTTTAATTACAGATTCCGAAGCAGCGGCGGGTGATGCGGAAATTATTGCTAACAATAATATTTTGGCAGGAACTCCATCGGAAGGGCAAAACAATTCCGATGCTTCGCTGACAATTTCTACTAAAGCTTTGGAAAGTCTTTCTGGGACGACAAATGTGGTTCTGGAAGCGCTCAACGATATTAAAATTGCTGATTTGGCGGACGGTAAGTTGAGCTTTGCGGCCACTACTGGTTCGGTGACATTCACGGCAGATGCAGATCGCAGCGGTGCGGGTGCTTTTTCGATGAATCCTAGAGATACAATTAGCACGGCTGGCGGCACGATCGCCCTGGAGGGAAGTCAAATTACGGCGGGCAATTTGTCGAGCAACGGCGGAAATATTAGTTTAATAAGTCCGGGAACAACGGTTGCTAACAATATTTCGGCATCTAATTCTAGCAGCGGTACTAGCGGAAATATTTTGCTGGAAGGCCAAAACGTCACAGTCCAAAAAATTGATGCTAGCGGCTCTAAATCTGCGGCAAATGTAACTTTGACGGCTAGGAACATTCTGGGAGTGAGCTCGATCGCAGGGGGTTCTGGAAACATTACTTTGACTGGTAATGAAATTAATTTGACTGGTGGCAATAATTCGATCGGCGGTACTGGCTTTTTGGTAATGCAGCCTTGGAACCCGGGTCAAAATATTGCGGTGGGCGGTTTAGGAGATGTCGGTACTAATATTTATTTGAATCTGACAGCAAACGACCTCCGAAGTTTGCAAAATGGGTTTGCTGGAATTACGATCGGTCGCAGCAACGGTACCGGTGCGATTTTGATTGCTAATGATTTCACATTTTATGACCCGCTAATTATTCAATCGCCGGCGGGTTTGGGAACAATTGCTACTACAAATTCTTTGACTGGGGCTGACGATGCCTCAATTACTCTGAAAGCTGACGGCAATATTCGCATCGGAAATATCACTACCAACAATCAAGAAATTCGCATCAATAGCACGACGGGGAATGTGACAACCGGTCAGCTACGCACGGGAACTCCCCCCAGCATCAGCACTTCTGTCAATTCTTCCAAGCTGCCGCGCACGTCGGCTGGTGATGTGAGCGTTACGGCAGAGGGTAGGGTGACTGCAGGCTCGATCGACACTAAGGGCGATCGCGGGGGTAACGTGACGCTGACTGGCGGTGCGGGAGTGACAGCAGGGGCGATCGAAGCTGGCGGTTCGCAAACAGGGGGAAATATTACTCTGACAGGTAATGAAATTGATTTGACGGGCGGTAAGAATTCGATCGCCAGCAACGGCAATTTGGTGCTGCAACCGTCCGATCCGGCTCAGAATATTACTATTGCCGGTGCTGCTGAGACTGAGGCTTTGGACTTGACTGCTGCAAAATTGAACTCGCTGCGGAACGGGTTTACTTCCGTAGCGATTGGCCGTGCTGACGGTAGCGGCATGATAACTATTGTTCCGCCCACAACAGCACCAAATTCAACAAATTCTACATCAGTCCCGGCGGTGACATTTCAAGACTCGACGACGATCCGATCGCCTTTTGGCCAGGGCGCGATCGCGGGAACGGGTGCGATCGCCGGTACTGATAACGCCACAATTTCTCTGATCGCAGGTACTGTCGCTGTCGGAGACGTTACCTCGAATGGGGGGATTAACATCACTAGCAGTCAGGGTAGCTTAACTGCTGGTGTTGTTTCATCTCGATCGGCGAACGGGGCGGGGGGCGATATCAACATCCGCAGCGCCGGTGGGGTAGCAGCGGGCAATGTCAATGCTTTCGGTGCCAAAAACGGCGGCAATATCTCGATCGCCGCACCCGGCCAGATCGTGACGGGGGCTGTCAATTCGAGTTCGGAGTCGGGAAGTGCCGGTTCGATCGAGATTAACGGGCTCAAAGATGTTGAAGTTGCTTCGATCAAAGCTCGCGGCAATACCGGCGGCGATGTCGCAATCGATGCGGGAGGAGTGTTTCGGGCGGCGGGAACTGGAACGACTGCCGATCGCCCATCGAGCGTTAGCATTTCTACAGACGGGCAGGTGCGATCGGGTTCGCTGACGTTGCTGCAAAGTGCTTGCCGCTCAGGAAACTGCAAGGCGACGACTGTGGCGGCGGGAAACTCGAAGCCGACGACTGGGGAATTGTCAACTGGGACACCGCTGGCGATCGTGCCGAGTCCGGCAGAAACTACCACTGTGGAACTGAAAACTACAGGCACTTCTCAACAAATTGTCGTTCAGCCCCCCTCCGCGTCTGGGCCCAAGAGCAGTACCGCAAATGTCTCGCCAGAACCTGCTGCTGGGTCTATTGAGGTGCTGCCGAACGAAACTGACTCCCCCTCCTCATCCTCCCCTGTACTGCTGTCGTCGCGGGTGTTAAATGCCGATGGGGCCGCGCCTGCGGCAACAGCAAACGGCAGCGCGGCGACAGCACAGAAGCCCGCGAGTGGTGGAAATATAGAAAGTATCGGAAATGTGAGGGTTCCTGAGATTTCTCGATCGAGTGCGATGCAAATAAGTCCGATCGACGCTGTGCAGCAAAGGGATAGAATTCAGGGCCAGGAATTTGAGCGTTATTTTGGTGGCAATATCGCTCAAAAGTCGGTCACGCCGCAAAGTATTCGAGAGACTCTCAGCAGTGTCGATCGCTTGACAGGGGTTAAGCCGGCGATTGTTTATGTGTGGGCGCAACAGGAATATTTAGAACTTATGTTATTTTTGCCCGATGGCAAAAGTGTTTTTAAAACCGTGTCTGTAAGCCGCGAGACTGTGTTGGAAGTGGCCAAAGAATTCACTAATGCTGTGAGAACTCCTCGGAGATTGAATACTGCTGATTATAAAGCACCAGCCCAGGAACTTTATCAGTGGTTAATTGCACCGCTGCAACCGGAATTGGAGGCTAACAAAATTGACACCTTGGTGTTTTCTATGGATGCCGGTTTGCGAACTTTGCCTTTGGCTGCTCTTTTTGACGGCAAACAGTTTTTGGTAGAAAAGTACAGTTTGGGGCTGATTCCCAGTTTGAGTTTGACTGATACTCGCTATGCCGATGTTAGGGGTTCGGAAGTTTTGGCGATGGGTGCGTCGAAATTTCCGGCTAAATACGATCAAAATCCTCTGCCGGCTGTGCCGTTGGAAATATCGACAATTGTGGGTAAGATTTGGCCTGGTTCGTCTTTTCTGAATGAAGCTTTTACTCTGGCAAATTTGAAGGAAAAGCGCAATCAACCGCAATACAAAATTATTCATTTAGCGACTCACGGCGATTTTCAGCCAGGGGGGGCCGAAAATTCTTACATTCAGTTTTGGGATACTAAGTTGCGGTTGAATCAGTTGAATCAGTTGAAGTTATCCAACCCGCAGGTGGAGTTGTTGGTTTTGAGTGCGTGTACTACGGCGGTGGGTGACGAACAGGCTGAGTTGGGGTTTGCGGGGTTGGCGGTGCACGCTGGGGTAAAATCGGCTCTGGCGAGTTTGTGGTATGTCAGCGATGCGGGTACTTTGGGGCTGATGACTGAGTTTTACCAGCAGTTGCGTACCGCGCCGATTAAGGCTGAGGCTTTGCGTCAAGCGCAGTTGGCGATGCTGCGGGGAGAAGTGCGCCTGCAGGATGGTTATTTGGTGCGATCGGGCAACAATCAAGCTCTGCCTTTGCCGGCGGAGTTGGCTGCCAGGGGCGATCGTAATTTGTCGCATCCCTATTATTGGGCTGCTTTTACCATGATCGGTTCGCCTTGGTAATTGCGAAGCAAGAGGGAAGAAGGAAGAAGGAAGTTCGGCAACGAGCAATGTACGGGATGTAACGGATGTAAGTCCGTCGGAAGAGGGAAGAGGGAAGAGGGAAGAAAGGAAAATGGTGCGATCGCGCAAACTGACTAATGATACCAATTCCGGTTGCACTCATACATGATGTCAACAGTCAACAGTCAACAGTTAACAGTCAACAGTCCACAGTCCACAGTCAACAGTGAATTTACTATTCCGATTAAGAGAGGATTTGATATGACTAATGATATCAAATCCGCTCGCACTATCAATGATTAAAATATATAATTCCAATGCTATCGGAGGAGTCTGCAGGCAACAGTTAGAGCCAAAAAATCCGCGCGTTTAAGGTGTAAATCATCATAATACAAATATAATTTGTAACTGATTAATAGCAAACGGGGCGGTGTCCTATTTTGCCGTTATGATGTGGTGCGAAAGTTTGATAAACAGTTCTGGATGCCTCAGCCCACATTAACTGGGTTTTGTACCTTTACTGCAGGCGGCCTGCGAAGGATTTTCGTCCGTTAAACTCGGTTTCTGACCACCCGTGGAAAGTTTGACAAATTAATGATAGATACAATCGATCGACCTTACACTACAGTAATACTGGCGATTAGTGCTGACGGTAAAATTGCAGATGCAGCCCGATCGCCCGCGAGATTCGGTTCTGCCAACGACAAAGCCCACCTCGAACAACAAGTCGCTGACAGTGACGCGGTTTTGTTCGGCAACGGCACTTTACAGGCCTATGGAACAACGATGAGAGTGATTTCGCCGGAATTGCTCAAACAGAGAGAACTGCACGGGAAGCCCCCACAACCGGCGCAAATCGTATGTTCGCGATCGTCGAAATTTGACCCGAATTTGCGCTTTTTCCAGCAACCGGTGCCGCGATGGCTGCTGACTGCGGAAGGGGAAGATGGGGAGAGGGGGAGATTGGGGGAGAGAGGGAGAGGGGGAGAGGGGGAGATGGGGAGAGAGGGGGAGAGAGGAAGAGGGGGAGAGGGGGAGAGAGGAAGAGGGGGAGAGGGGGAGAGAGGAAGAGGGGGAGAGGGAGGATTTGCAATTGAAACTCCAAGTAATTCGCCTCTTCCTTCTTCCTCCTTCCTTCTTCCTCCTTCCTCCTTCCTTCTTCCTTCGATTTTCGATCGCACTATCTATGCTAAAACCGCCGGTGGAGAGATTGATTGGATTGATGGGTTTCAACAGCTAGCAAGCTTGGGTATCAAACGGTTGGCGATTCTGGGCGGGGGAAAATTGGTGGCGTCTGTGTTGGCTGCGGGCTTGGTAGACGAACTTTGGTTGACGGTGTGCCCATTAATTTTGGGCGGCGCGGATGCACCGACTCCTGTTGAGGGAAAGGGTTTTTTGGCGGATTTGGCTTTGAAATTGGAACTTTTGGCGGTTAAACAGGTGGGACAAGAGGTGTTTTTGCATTATAAGGTCGATCGATCGCCGCACGTATAACATCAAGGCCCAAGAAACCGGGTTTTTTGCTGAATCTGGTGGCTGCGATCAAAGATGTTGCCAAAAACCCGGTTTCTGACGAATCGCGATTCCCAGCGATCGAATAATTGTATTAACTTAAATGAAGTTCGATCGCTCTACACAGAAATCTCCCTATGCTGGAACAGCCAAAAGCTCAATATTCTGTAGCCTGGATTAGCAAAATAGGCGAAATCCCCCAAGCCTCGTGGGATGCCTTGGCTATGCCCCTCAAAACTCCATTTCTAGAATGGGATTGGCTGAACAATCTCGAAATCTCCGGTAGCGCGTCAGGTAAAACCGGTTGGCTGCCGCATCACTTGACTGTGTGGCGCAACAAACAGTTGATTGCTTGCGCGCCGCTTTATGTCAAAAGCCACAGCTACGGCGAATTTGTGTTTGACAATCAGTGGGCTGATTTAGCTCAGCGTTTGGGTGTACAATACTATCCGAAGTTGATGGGAATGACGCCGTTTACTCCCGCTGAAGGCTATCGGTTTTTGATTGCTGAAGGGGAAGATGAAGATGAGTTAACGGGAGTGATGGTAAGCGCGATCGACCATTTTTGTGATCGCCACAATATCTCTGGCTGCAATTTCCTTTATGTCGATCCAGTATGGCGGCAGCGCATGGAAAACCACGGTTTCAGCACTTGGCTGCACCACAGCTATATTTGGCAAAATCAAGGCTATCAAAATTTTGACGGTTATTTAGGCGCTTTTAATGCCAACCAGCGCCGCAATATCAAGCGCGAACGCAAAGCTGTTGACCAAGCTGGTTTGTTGGTGAAAACTCTGACTGGTGATGACATTCCCCAGCCGATGTTTTCTCAAATGTATGCTTTTTATGAGAACACTTGCGATAAGTTTGGTTGGTGGGGTAGCAAGTATCTGACTAAGCGATTTTTTGAACAGTTGCACCACAATTATCGCGATCGAGTTTTATTTGTCGCCGCTTACGATAAGGAAGATGACAGAGTGCCGGTGGGTATGTCTTTTTGTTTGTATAAGGGCGATCGACTTTACGGGCGTTATTGGGGCAGTTTGCAGGAAATTGACTGTTTGCACTTCGATGCTTGTTACTATACACCGATCGAATGGGCGATCGAGCGGGGTATCGAAACCTTCGATCCGGGTGCGGGCGGGCGGCACAAAAAACGGCGCGGTTTTCCAGCGATGCCTAATTATAGTTTGCACAGATTTTACAACAACCGTCTGGCACAAATTCTTAAGTCTTACATTGGTCAAATTAATGAAAGGGAACAGGAGGAAATTGATTTAGTTAATGAGGGTTTGCCTTTTAATAAGTAGTCATTAGTCAGCAGTCAGCGGGCATTTGAGCTGGGGTCATTGGTAATTGGTAATTGCCATCCAATAACTACAGTCCTGGACGCATCGAAACCCAAGAAACCGGGTTTTTTATCTAATTTGCGGGCTGCAACAAAAGACGATCGTAAAAACCCCGGTTTCTGACAGCGCTGGCGTAAGTCCTAAACTAATGACCAATGACCAATGACTACTGACTAATGACTAATGACTACTGACCAATGACTAATGACTACTGACCAATGACTAATTCAAAAATACTCTCCCGTCTTCTTGAATTTCTAACGATTTTGTGTCGGAGCTCAAGTCTGTTGTAGCGCCAAAACTTACTTGCAACATTCCCGGCATTGCGGTGGCTTTGGGGCGAACTAACAACAATCCACCGTCTGGGCGCTGGTATGTGAGGGTGATCGGTACTTTGAGGTTTTGAAGCAAAATTTCCGATTGTTCGCCTAGAGTGCGCGGTTGGGTGACTCCTAGGACTTGATAATTGATCAGGGCATTGGTGGTATTCACGAGTTTAATTACTACCATGCCTTCGGCTGGCGTAAGTCGCGCGGCGGGCATCGGGAAGCGGGGAGGCGCGTCTGCTGGCGCTGAGGGCATCGGGCTCTGGTCGGGATTCATACCGCGCATCGGTTCGCTGACGGGCTTTCCAGTCGCGGGTTCTGGTTCGGAAACGGGTTTTCCTTGTTGGGGCGGGGGGCCGCCTGCTTGGGTAAGTGTCGCGAGACTGACGAGTAAACCGCCGCAGGTGGCTGCTACCAGGCTGATTTTTTTGAACGGTAGATTGTGGCGAAACATAAGTAACTCCTCACAAGTTCGATCGAGATTTTCTAACAAATAGCATGGTAATCTATGCCGGAAATGAATTTTAATAGTTGTGTTTGGGTGTGAGTTAGGAAGAATCAAGGTTTGAGGGGTAGATTTTTTTTAACTGCAGAGGGCGCTGAGGGCGCCCAGAAGGGGAAGATGGGAAGAGGGTAAGAGAGGATTGTTAGAGGCTGATTTCTGCTGATTGGTGGGCGGGGAGGGTGACGGTGACAGCGGTTCCTCGATCGACTTGGCTGTCTATGCGGATTTGGCCGCGGTGGTTTTCGACAATTGCTTTGGTGATGGCTAATCCCAAACCGGAACCGGCGGCGCTGCTGTGGGTGCGGGCGGGATCGGCGCGGTAAAATCGATCGAACAAATGCGGTAGCGCTTCCGGGGAAATACCGATGCCGGTGTCTGTTACTTTGATTTGCAGTACAGAATTGAGCGCGGACGAATTTCTTTTGTTTTTGACTGGAACCTGCAATTCTACTTCAATTTCGCCACCAAAGGCTGTGTACTGCACTGCGTTACTGACGAGATTGGTAAATACTCGCGCTAGCTGATCCCAGTCGCCCACAACTGTAAAGTTATCTTCAAGCTTGGGGGAATCGATAATTTCGAGGGAAAGAGAGAGATTTTGGTGTCGGGCGATGGCCTGTTGTTCCTCAATTACTTCTATCAACAAAGCGTCGAGGGGAACCTCAACCCACTGCTGCTGCAGGATACCGCTGTCTTGTCTGGCTAAAAACAGCAAATCGTCAACCAACCGCCCCAAACGGCGCGTCAGGCGTTCGATTACCTGTAGCTGTTGGTGTTGCTGCGGTTCGATATCCGGTTCCGCCAAAGCTACTTGTACGTTAGTTTGAATAGTGGCGATCGGATTTCTGAGTTCGTGGGAAGCATCGGCGGTAAACTGTTTGAGACGGCCGTAAGATTCCCGCACCGGTGCGATCGCCAATCCCGACAGCAACCAGCCAATAGCCGCCACGCCAATTAAAGTTAAACCAGTCCCCAAAATCAAATCAAAAATTAATTGGCGGATCGGTTTTGTCACTTCAAACCAAGGATGGCTGACTCGCAAATATCCCAAAACTTGGCGGCCGATTTCCACTCGCTGCGTGACTTGTCTGAGGGAATAGTTTTGCTCTGAGTTCAACTTATTATTAATTACCCAAACTGTTTCGCCGGTGCGGTTAGCGTTAATCGGAATATTCAGCGGTTCCGACAAAGTAGACCACAGCAAATCGCCCGTAGGACTGAACCATTCTAAATCGATGTGGTCATCTTCTACAGAATCGCTGCTGTCTCGAAAACTGGCTTGAATATTCACTTGAGACTTAGTTGGAGCAGTACCAAAAATTATTGGTTCGATCACAAGTGTGCGTTCTACTACTTCCACAACATGATTTAGAGTATCGTCAATGCGATCGATCAAAGTATTGCGGACGTAGAAATAGAAACCCGTGGCGAACAATAGTAATAACACCGCAGTAACGGCAGTGTACCAAATAGCAAGGCGGCGGCGAGTAGCTTGAAACATATTGCATTACATTGCGAAGGAAGAAGGAAGAAGGAAGAGGGAAGAAGGAAGAAGGAAGAGGGAAGTTCAGCAACGAGCAATGTATGGGATGTAACGGATGTAACAGATGTAACGGATATAACGGATGTAAGTCCGTCGGAAGAAGGAAGAGGGAAGTTCGGCAACGAGCAATGTACGGGATGTAACGGATGTAACGGATGTAACGGATGTAAGTCCGTCGGAAGAGGGAAGAGGGAAGAGGGAAGAGGGGAAAAAAGAGCGAGATTATCTTCAAGCGATGTTGAACTAATAACCATTAAGTAACTATTAACTAACTATTCACAACTATAACGTTCTTATCTTCTGCTCTTTTTCTCTTCTTCTCTTTCTTAATGTCCTAGCGCTTACGCGCCACTTTGCGTACTGCGTCTAGTTCGTTCAAAAAAGCCTTGTTCGCAAATCATCAAAAAAAAATCTAACAACTTTCGATGATTAATACTTCAGATAGATGTAAAAGTAGCTGTCAGTATGGTAACTTACTGGCGAAACTTTTTAGGTAAACGCCTGTGAACAAATTTTTATTCCGCGCTGCGATCGGGCTGTTAATGGCATTTTTTGGCGCAATTACCTATTTTAGCAGCAACGTAGAAAATCCTGTTACCGGAGAGAAACAACGGGTGCAGCTTTCACAGCGCCAAGAGGTAGTTTTGGGATTGCAGGCGCGAGACAAAATGGCGGCTCAATACGGGGGGCTTTATCCCAGCCAGAGTATTCAGCAGTATGTCGATCGAGTAGGAAAAAAAGTTGTCAACGGTTCGGAGGCCAAAAAAGCAGGTTATCCGTTTCAATTCTACCTGCTGCGAGACCCCAAAACTGTCAATGCTTTTGCTCTTCCGGGGGGACAAGTTTTCATTACCGCCGGACTCCTGCGGCGGCTGAATTCCGAGGCTCAGTTGGCTGGTGTACTGGGACACGAGGCCGGTCACGTTATCGGGCGACACGCTGCGGAACACTTGGCAAAACAGCAGTTGGGCAGGTCTTTGGTAACGGCGGTTGGGGTGGCTGCTAGCGACGAACGCGGTGGCGGCCAGCAGGCGGCATTAATTGCTCAAGCTGTCAATCAAGTTGTGAGTTTGCGCTACGGTAGATCGGATGAACTTGAGAGCGATCAGCTCGGTTTTCGGTTTATGACCGAGGCGGGTTACGATCCTAGAGGTATTGTTGAGTTGATGCAAATTCTCGGTGCTGCTAGGAATGGCGAAGCAGCACCAGAGTTTTTAAGTTCTCACCCCAACCCTGAAAACCGAGTTCAAAAGTTGCAAGCTTTAATCGCCCAAAATTACCCTAACGGCGTTCCGGCTAATTTGGTTTCTGGACGCGAAGAGTTTGCTAAGAATGTGTCTGGCGGTTAGCTAGAATTCTACTAAATTGAACGGCGAAGACGCAAAGCTCGCGAAGTAAGAAAAGAGATAGAATGTTCAAGGGCTTGTGAACTAATAAACCACCATAACTATTAATAATTGACAATAACAAGTCTGTTTTCTTCTTCTATTCCTTTGTGTCTTCGCGTCTTCACGATTTGTTTTTAATCCTAAATCACTGCTAGGTCGAACCGCGAAGACGCAAAGCTCGCGAAGCAAGAAAAGAGAGAGAATGTTCAAGGGATTGTGAACTAATCAATCACCCTAACTATTAATAATTGGCAATAACAAGTCTGTTTTCTTTTTCTATTCCTTTGTGTCTTCGCGTCTTCACGGTTCGTTTTCAATCTTAAATCACTGATGTCCGGTTAACCCACCCGATCGAGTGAGGAAATCCGCCAACGCACTGTGTACGTATTTGATGAGAAAATAAATGAATAAAACAGGTTTCAATCAAAAAAGGATAACCGTTATCAATGGCAATTAAAGACCAGCCCAAACTACCTCGTTTTCGATTAATTAGCAATATTTTGTTATTGCTCTCAAGTGTGTTTCTGCTGGCAAATATCTTTTTGCCCAACTTGTTTGGGGAGCAAATTCCGCGAGTTCCTTACAGCTTGTTCGTGCATCAAGTCCAAGAACAAGATGTAGTGCGAGCTTCGGTAGGACAAAATGAAATTCGCTACCAACTCAAAGGCGAAAACGACAAACCAGGTCAAGTGTTGTCAACTACGCCCATTTTTGACTTGGATCTGCCTAAACTTTTGCAAGAAAAAGGCGTTGAATTTGCGGCAACTCCTCCTTCTAAAAATGGCTGGATTGGCAGTGTTTTGAGCTGGGTGATTCCGCCGCTGATTTTTGTGGCGATTTTTCAATTTTTTATGAACCGGGGCGGTGGTGGGCCACAGGGTGCGCTGTCGATCGGCAAAAGTAAAGCTAAGGTCTACGTGGAAGGTGAATCTGCGAAGATTACTTTTGCTGACGTAGCCGGCGTAGAAGAGGCTAAAACTGAATTAGTCGAAGTTGTGGAATTCCTGAAAACTCCCGACAAATATACCGCAATTGGCGCGAGAATTCCGAAGGGTGTGCTGTTAGTCGGGCCTCCGGGAACTGGCAAAACTTTGTTAGCAAAAGCAGTGGCTGGTGAAGCGGGAGTGCCGTTTTTTAGCATCTCGGGTTCGGAGTTTGTGGAACTGTTTGTTGGTGTTGGTTCTGCAAGGGTTAGAGATTTATTCGAGCAGGCTAAGAAGCAGGCTCCTTGTATTATTTTCATTGATGAGTTGGACGCGATCGGCAAATCTCGTAGCAGTAACGCTAGCTTCGGGGGGAATGATGAACGCGAACAAACTCTCAATCAATTGTTAACTGAAATGGACGGTTTTGCGGCGGGCAATACTACGGTAATTGTTCTCGCTGCAACTAACCGCCCGGAAAGTTTGGATGCTGCTTTGTTACGCCCTGGCCGTTTCGATCGCCAAGTTTTAGTGGATCGCCCGGATTTATCTGGCCGCGAAGCAATTTTGAACATTCACTCTCAAACAGTGAAGTTGGGCCCGGATATTGATTTGAAGGCGATCGCCACTCGCACCCCCGGTTTTTCGGGCGCAGATTTGGCAAATTTGGTCAATGAAGCTGCCTTGCTAGCGGCGCGTAACAAGCGCCTCGCTGTGGCACAGGAAGACTTTTTAGAGGCATTTGAGCGCGTTGTGGCGGGCTTGGAAAAGAAGAGCCGGGTGCTCAATGAAAAAGAGAAAAAGATTGTAGCTTACCACGAAGTCGGGCACGCGATGGTTGGTGCTGCGATGACGGGCGGCGGCGAAGTGTCAAAAATCTCGATCGTCCCGCGCGGTATGGCTGCATTGGGTTACACGTTGCAAGTACCGACTGAAGACCGTTTCTTGTTAGATGAATCGGAGTTGCGGGGTCAAATTGCAACTTTGCTGGGCGGGCGATCGGCTGAGGAAGTGGTGTTTGGTAGCATTACTACTGGCGCTTCCAACGACTTGCAAAGGGCGACGGATTTAGCTGAACGGATGGTGACAACTTACGGGATGAGTAAGGTTTTGGGGCCTCTTGCTTACGATCGAGGTCAACAAGCAATGTTCCTCAATGATGGTATGGGAAATGCCCGCCGTGCGGTAAGTGCTCAAACTGCGGAGGCGATCGACCAAGAAGTGAAGGAAATTGTCGAAACTGCACATCAGCAAGCTTTGGATATTCTGAAAGCTAATCGGGAATTGTTGGAAACAATTACGCAGAAACTGTTGGAAACTGAGGTGGTGGAAGGTGAGCAACTGCACAAATTCCTCAGTCAAGTGCTGCCTTTAGAGAAGGCTGCAGCTTCAGTTTAAAAGGGTTTGCACGGGGCCTAGAAACCGGGTTTTTACGAGAATACTTTGCTGTATGCGATAGATTCAGAAAAAACTCGGCTTCTTTGTCGGAGTGCGTAAATCCTGTTTAATTCAACCGCAGGTTAACGCAGGTGATTGCCATATCATCTGCGTTTTTTAGTGGTACGGATGAGTTAAGCTGTTAGCCCGATCGACCAGTATCAACAGGCACTGCACGCGCCGAGGTGACTCCCGTGTCTGCCGGCGTGCCGATTCTAGTCCAAACCCCGGATTAGCCTTGTGGCAAAGGTTCACAGATTCCAGGATTGCGATCGTCTCTGCACTCCTGGAATCTGTAAGCAATCGGCTGTTAAATAGTAACATAAGCTACAAAATAAATGAGCTACTTACTGAAATTACTGAGAAAAATTGCTTTTTCCTGAAAACTCTTGCTAACGGTGTTCAACCTGTGAGAATATTCGGCTAGTAAAGTTAATCGCGATCGAGCTATGACTGTTCAGGTATATAGAACGCACGCTTACGGGACAACCCATGAAAATCGGATTTTTGATGCTTTAGCAAACGAATTGAAACGGGTATGGGCCGATTCGGATGATTTAATAATTCTGTTAGGAAATTTCTACTGTGATGGAAGCGAAATTGATGCAGCAGTTATGAAAAGAAACAGCATTACTGTCATCGAGTTCAAAGACTATGGGGGAAATATTACTTTTTCAGAAAATGGACTGTGGCTTGCGGGGGAAGTTCAGGTTAGAGGGGGAAGCAAGCCAAATCCATTTATTCAAGTCAGAGATAACAAATTTGCGCTACTCAACAGTTTAAAAAGAATTAGCTTTTCGTCAGATAGACAACCAAATTTAGGATATATATCTGGGTTGGTGCTTTTTCACAAACCTATTACCTGTGACGAAGAACAGCTACCGCCTAATATTGAAAGGTGGTTTCATGTTGTTGACTTCGCTGGTACTATACAGCGGTTATCTCAAATTACTAGCCGAGAAATCAATCTTTCTTATCAAGATTTAGCAAAGATAGTTCAACATTTTTCTATTCCTGATTATGTTCCTCCCGGATGGGGTAATAAAGCAATTACTGACTCTTTATCAGCAGTTGATACTGCTAAATTTGAGTTGCCTAATTCTTTAGAATCTGTAGTTTCTAGGATCGAGCAATTTTTAGGTTCTTCAAAGAAGATTTTAATCATTACTGGGATGATGGGAACAGGTTTGCATCTTCTGCAAAAAGCGATTGCAGATAAATCTAGATCCTTAAGGCGAAATTGCTCGGTACTTGCGCCTAACAGTAAGATTGCATCGCTTTATTCAGTTGAATCAAAGAGTATTTACTCGCATATCTTCACGAAAAACTATAAAGTAGAGAAGGATCTGCTGATCTATGGATTGAACAAAAATCAGGATACAGAGCAACAAGTCTACATTGTCGGTGATGCCCATTTGATATCTAATTCACCGTTTGAAAATGATGTTTTTCGTTACGGTAGCGGACAACTCCTTACAGATTTTTTGGAATATACGGAGATCGAAAAGACGAAAAGACAGGTGATTTTTATGGGCGATATGTTCCAGCTAACGAGAGGTAAAATTGATGAATCTGCACTGTCTTACGAGCGTTTGCAGGCTGCGATCGGCGGTGAGATAGAGCAAATCAATCTTGATTTTATACTTCCAGGACAAGAGCAAAATTTGTTTGTCAGAAATTGTCAACAAATTGCTCAAAGTATACACTGTGCCCGATTTAATCAGCTCGCAACTATCGCCGATGACTCGAATTGCATCCAAATAGTCGATCGCGATCGCGAACAGGAAGTATCGAAGGCTGTATTTCAGGAAGATTGTCGGTTCACCAAATTTATAGTTTTCACCAACGAATCGGTTAACCGCATCAACAATCAGGTTAGACAAGAGTATTTGGGTTTAGGTAAAGACATTGTTGCAGGTGATATCGTACATATCCACAACAGCCCTGTCGCACTAGATAGACAACAGCAAGAGCCAACTTATATATCAAACAACTCTTTTGCTGAAGTCCTGGAAGTTTATCCCAATACTTCACCCTTAAGCCAACCGCTGAAAGGACGCGAACAGCCAATTAAGGTGATTTTTATGCGTCTTCGAGTGCGGTTAATTGAGAATGGGAAAGAGGTCGAATTTTACTGTCTGAGAGATTATTTGTATGCAGAAAAGCCAGAACTTGATAAGGACACACTTATCGCTCTGCAGGTTTCAGCAATCAGCAGATTTAGACAACAACAGAAACAGGTAATAGAATCAGAGGGATCGGATAAATCTAACGAATTAGCAAAGTTTCTACGCAGCGATCCGCACTTAAACGCAGCCCGTCTGAGGTTTGGCTACGCGCTGACTCTGCATCGCGCCCAGGGACAGCAGTTTAAGACGGCGATCGCGAATATGGATACCGGCCAGGGACAAACAAATGCCGCTTATTTTCGATGGGTTTATACCTTGTTTTTTGTAACTAAAAATAAACTTTTTTTGTTGAATTTCCCCTCGATTACACCATTTCTTAAAACAACTTGGAACGACAGTAAATGCCAGCTCAATTCAGTAGTGTTTAAGGATTTAATTGCATTCGATCCGGATTCCGCAGCAGGGAATACAAATATTTCGGGTTTTCCGATCCCCGAAAAATCTTTAAAAAATCTTTACTTGTATCTCGTGGAAATTCTCAGATTCCATCGGATTCAAGTAAATTCATACAAGCATAATAGTTATCAGGAAGTCTACGAATTTGGTTCGGAAGATGGTAAAGCTTCCTGTTCTCTTCGCTTGCATTATAATGGAAAATTTCAGGTAACGCGAATTGAAAAAGTAAAATCGGATCCGATTGAATTTGCAGATTTAGTGCGCGATTTTATTACATCAAAACTGCGATCGGGAAATGAATTTCAGCAAACTATTCGAGATATCATAAAAGCAAAATTAGACTCACACAAAATAGCGATTTGGGGAATTGAACACCACGATTACCACCAATTTTACTATCTCAAATCAGACGTAGGCAATGTCAAAATGCAAATTTTCTACGATGGAGATGGTTTTGTGACGCAAGTTTTTCCGATCGCCTACACGAATCTAAAAATCGCCGAATTAGTTCGCCTTGCACTGGAGTTATAAAAATGTCAAATCTAACGGAAGAAATCAAAAATTTGAGAAAATCTGGACGCATAGACGAAGCTTATTCGAGAGGGTACGAACTGCTAAAACAGCATCCAAACGACAAATTTTTGGCTAGCAGTGTGGGTTGGGTTCTCTATGACAAAGTAAAAAAACTAATAGATACGGCTAATCAATCTCAATCCATAGATCCAGAAATATCTGTCAGCCAACTTAGGGAAATCTTGGCAGAATATTACAAACTCAAGCTGACTCGACCAGATTTGCTGTTTAGTCGTTTGCTGTCCCAAATTGTTAGATTAAAAAAGGAAATCAAGTTTTTACCGAAGTTCATAAAATGGGCTGGTATTGACAGTTTTAGAGCGGAAGATTTTCAGGCTTCTGCTGCTAATGACGGTAATTTTTTTGAGTCATTGGTTGAGAAAACAGCAAGGGAAGTGGGGAAGATTGCTTGTGAATTGACTGTTCGAGATTACTCTGATGTACGAGAATTACAAGATTTTGCAATTAAATTGATAGATGTTGCACTCGATCGCGCCCAAGTTCAAAAACCGGAATGGCTAAATTATCGCAAGGCTTTATTGCTAAATCGTTTGGGGCGATCGGCAGAATCTCAAAAACTGCTGGTTTCTTTTGTGAAGCAGAAGCGTAGCGATTATTGGGCGTGGCACGCTTTAGCGAAAGTCGTGGAAACTTCCGATACTCAACTAGCGCTGGCACTTTGTGCAAAAGCGTGTTTGACTTGCAGGGATGAAAATTTTGGTGTTAGCGTTTTTGAGGATCTCAGCCGACTCGCAGCAAATAGAGGCCAAGAGAAAGTCGCTAAATGGGCTGCCGATCGAGCTTTTGCTATTCGTAACAATAACGGATGGAAAGTCCCCCAATCGCTTCGCAATCTCTTGACTGCTAGTTGGTATGCTGCTACAGGAAATCTCTCTAACGCAGAGGAAGTGTTAAAAAATATAGCTGCTGATGCCGAAAAGGTGATTTGGCAAAATTGCCCGCGATTTCATGCTAACTACCTCGGCAACTTTACAGCCAAAACTGGCAAGATTATGCTCAGATTTGGATTGCATTCTCATAGTGGATCTGAAGAAGTTGTTACTCCCGATCGGGGAATGCTGAACAGTCTAAATCTGCTAGTGGGCGCGCCCGTGACGGTGACTGTCGATCGAAATGGCGATCGGCTAACGGTGGTTGCGGTTGAGAAACGCGAATCGGGCAAACTCTTTGATATTATGCCTTGTAAAACTGGTCGGTTTCGTTTGAATCAAAATGGTTTTGGGTTTGTAGAAGATGTTTATGTTCCTCATGAATTAGCTTGTCAGTTGCAAAACGATCGCACAGTTAATCTTGCTGTTGTCAAAAAGTTTGACAAAAAGAAAAATCAATGGGGTTTGAGTGCGATCGCCATACTTAATTAGTGATATTAATGAAATTTTAATTAACCTACACGATCGACAGCAGTAGAAAAAAAAGGCTGGGGAACTCGATTGTCGCAACGTTGATGCCGATTTCTCAGACTATAGCAAAATCGAAATTAATCAGTGATTTTAGGTAGGTTTCGGAGCCGGTGCCCGCGCAGCATTCTCTCTGTACTGATGTCTTCATCGATTTCTTTTCAGTGAATGCCATAACCTCCTCCACATTGTTTCCATTTATCCTTTGATCGGGCGCTGCATTAAACAATTTGGAATACCAAATTAAGTGCGCGGCAATGATTCATCCATCCATCAAATCAACGCTAATTGTTTTTTATGTAAAATAAATTTCCTTAACTTTCTCGTCCGCTCTAATCGCCAAAATACCCATACCCAGCATCCAATAACGTTTGTGGATTTTATTGTACTACCGACTGTGTTTTACGAAGCTTTTTAGCATTAAATATAAGGTTTTTTTCCAAAATAACTGGCTCCAACAAAAAGTTAACCGATGATTTATTTATCTCTGTCAATATGAACATGAGGTGGTTGATTCCGCTCATGGCTGTAAAAGTAAAGTCGGCAATCATCTTGTAAGCGAATCTAAATCAATTAGACGAAAACATAAATTTTTGCATTACTAAATAGGGCTTGCTGAATAGAACTCGAAGCTATGACTGCCAAGGGTTTCAAGCTTTTAACAAACAAAAAAATGCAAGGTTATGGCCTTTGTCGGCTCAAAATCCTTGGATTTCGGTGGAAAATTGTAGAGTAAATTTGGGAACCAATCTCCGAATCTCCCATTTTTCAAGCTGTTTGGCATCTAGATTCGATTTGTGGACTTTTTCAGTAAGCCCTAAATAACTTAAAAAACCTTCTTGAAATTATTAATTTTACTGCACTAGATCGTATCAAGTCAGTACCTTGAAATTTAATGCACTTCATTGCCTAATTGAGTGTTTGTAGTGCCGTATTTCCTGTAAGGTTGGCATCAAGTGTGGCTAATGTTAAGCCATAGTAAATAGCTGTGGCACTAATGAATCTGTCTGCGGGGTCTTGATGAGGAAGTGCAATTTCGCGACTTAAAATTGCAATGGAGTGATTCATTTGGGCTTCACGAGTTTCCAAGGTTTTTAAAGCTAAATTAACCCATGTAACGGGATCTGGCTGTAAAGATATCCGTCCTTTTTCTGCAAGCATGAGTGTCTCCAAAATAGTAATTGGACTCAGCCAAAGTTCGGTATTAGAATCCCCTATCGCCATTTGAAGCGATCGCGATAGGCGCTGGTCGCCGAGTAAATACCACAGCCAAATGTGAGTATCGAGTAAAAGTTTCATTCTAAAACTTCCCACGGTTCGGCGACAGGAGCAATTAAATCTCCTAATATTTCACCGCTTCCTTTCATAGCGCCAAAGCTGCGCCGTAGAGTTTCGGTAGTCGCAGGATAAATAATTACTAATGCTTTTCCTTCGTGGATGACAGTGAGAGGGGTTTTAGTACGTTCCACTTCTATCAATAGAGTTTGGACGGTTTGGGGTAATTCAGTGGTGGTAATTTGTGCCCTTTGTTGACCGCTCACAATTTTATTCTATTTCTACTATGTATAAATAGTTATAGCATTTTGAGCTCTCATATGAGGTGCTGTCGGGCATCGGCCAAACCGGGCATAGCTCACAACGCTTGATAACCGCTATACCGCTTTCCATCGCACCAGAGTTACCATTACAAACAAAAAAAACCCGACTGCTTCAAAACACCGGGTTTCTAAATATTCTTGCTGCATTTTCAACTGCTCAAATTCCAGGCACGTAAGCCATCACAGGAGCACTTTGCTGCTGCTGCGCGAGTGTCAAAAGCCGCTGAATCCGTTCTTCTGTAGAGGGGTGAGTGCGGAAAAGTGACTGCAAACCTTTAGTCGAAAAAGGATTCACAATCAGCAGCGGCGACATCGCCGGATTGCCGTGCATGGGAATTTCATGACCCAGTTTCTCCAATTTCTGCAGCGCGTTTGCTAAACCGATCGGGTTATTGGTAATTTCCACCGCACCGC
The DNA here is from genome assembly GCF_036700745.1 of Microcoleus sp. S36a_B3. Taxonomy (NCBI): domain Bacteria; kingdom Bacillati; phylum Cyanobacteriota; class Cyanophyceae; order Oscillatoriales; family Microcoleaceae; genus Microcoleus; species Microcoleus sp. S36a_B3. The sequence goes on from NZ_JAUBPN010000006.1 coordinate 154,817, forward strand.
TGTCGGCTGCAAATTCCCTGGTTCGAGAAATCGCCATTTGAATTACGGTTGCTGATAGCGGTGCTAAAATGATTAAAAACAGCAAACCAAAGGGATTCGGGCCTTGTCTGCTGTCCCGCGTTACCGGGCCGTAAAGCGCTCCAAAAGTCAGAATTCGCCCGATAAATGTAATTGCGCCGGCGATCGTCCCTGCAACTGCTTGAGTCAGAGTGTCGCGGTTGCGGATGTGCGTCAGTTCGTGGGCTAAAACGCCTTCCAATTCTTCGCGGGAAAGCAGTTTGATGATGCCTTCAGTAACTGCTATTGTGGCGTGTTCCGGGTCTCTTCCTGTGGCGAATGCGTTGGGAGATTGGGTGGGAACTACAAAGATTTTCGGCACGGGAATTTCGGCTTTGGCGCTCAGCGATGCTACTATATCGTAGATTTCGGGAGCTTCGCTGCGGGCGATCGGGCGAGCGCGGTAAGCCATCAAAGCTGCCGTATCGGAATAGTACCAAGAGCTAAAACTGGTGAAGGCGGCTAATGCTAAACCGATGTAAAGTCCTTGCTCGTTGCCGATTAAATAATAGCTTCCTAAAACTAGAAGGCCGCTGAGGAGCCCTAATAGAGCTGCTGTTCTGATGTGATTTGTTCCTTGCATGGCGGGTTGGGGCGATCGCGAATTTTGATATTTTTGAGCTTGTTATTAGATTTTCATAGTTTCGGGCGATCGCGCCTCTATCCGCCGAAATAACTGCTGCCGCCAATAGTAGTATTTTGCCTCCTCAGTCATAAAAAAAAGGTGGCCGGACCGCAGGATATGATATTTCCAGGCTCTTCCTGGAAACGAGATTAAACGAGATAACCATTCTAAATACCTTGTGACTGCAATTACGGTATAATTGGTGAATATGACATAGTAAAAATTCCACATAAATCATGACTATCGATCTACAAATTTTTCAAACTGTCGTCAAGATGCCAGAATCTCTCAAACAAGAGATATTGCATTATGCAAAATATTTACTTGAGAAACACGCAAAAACTGAATCATCTCCAGAACAAATTGAACAACCTCATGGTTATGGTAGTTGGGCTGGTCTGATCGTTATGTCTGATGATTTCGATGCACCGCTGGAAGATTTAAAGGAATATATGTAACATGGAATCCCTTTTAGATACTCATACCTTTCTGTGGTATTTGCTTGGTGATTCCAATCTAGGTAGTAAAGCCAAAGAAACGATCGATACTAAAACAGGTTTGTATTTTAGTATTGCCAGCCTGTGGGAAATCTCCATTAAAATTAATGTAGGTAAGCTTCAACTGAATCGGCCATTTGAAGACCTGCCTAATGAATTGCAATACATTAACGCTCAAATTCTACCAATTACATTTGAAGATACTGAGATTTACACAAATCTTCCCCTGCATCATCGAGATCCGTTCGTTAGCGTAGCGTGCGCTTAGCGCAATCGAATTCTGGTAGCACAGACTATGAATCATTCGCTTGTTTTGATTAGTCGCGATGAGGCTTTTGATGCTTATCCCATTCAGCGGGTGTGGTGATGAAAAAGGCAAAAATTTTATACGTAAGCCCACCTAAAAAAAAGAGAATACCCAGATATCCGACTTCTTAAATAAGTCGGATATCTGGGTATTCGGTTGAAGTCTCCAACCCTAAACCGCTTGCACTTCCTTTTCCTCAACAGCAACAGGTTCTTGATATACTGTTTGAGACTCATTAGCCAAAAAGTCAGCTAATTGTTCTTCGATTTCATCCCGCACAATTTGACGGTATTCTAGGAAATGCTCGTTGTGAGCGCACACAGTTAAGTAATGATCCCAAACCGCCGGATTGTTTCTGATAATGCTGAATAAATGATGCCAGAATTTCCACCGAGTTTTGCGTTTGACTCCTTGTCGCCACACTACGGTTAGCAATGCTCGCAAGTCTATCCAACTGGGGATTCTTGATGGTATATCTGCTGTAGGTGCACCTAACATCAAAAAGTGGCGGTAGGTGCGGTCTAAATATTTTTCAGCATCGTAGACATCAGAAAATGCTTGAACATATTCCCGCGCGATGTCTTCTAGCGGCCGCGTCGGAATGAAGTTCATCAAAGTAGTCTGGTTGAGGTTGCCAGATTTTTCGCGCAATCTGCCTTCTTTTGCTAGTCGGTGGGACAATGCTGTGTGCGGTAAAGCTTGCAGCATTCCAAAGGTTGTGCTCGGAATTGCGGCTGCTTCGGCAAAGTCTACAATCCGCTGACCTGCGCCTGGTTTTTCGCCGTCGAATCCGATGATGAATCCGGCCATTACTCGCAAGCCGGATTTGGCAATTAGTTCAACTGATTCGATTAGGGAATTGCGGGTGTTTTGAAATTTTTTGGTCATTTGCAAGCTTTCTTCGTCGGGGGTTTCAATTCCTAGGAATACTGCATTGAAATGACATTTCACCATCATGTCCATCAATTCTTGGTCTTGGGCTAAGTCGATGGATGCTTCTGTGTTGAAGTTGAAGGGGAATTTGTGTTCTATTTGCCAAACTTCTAATTCTTTTAGCAACAGTTTGACGTTGCGTTTGTTGCCGATAAAGTTGTCGTCTACCATGAACACGCCGCGTCGCCAACCTAGGTTGTACAGACAGTCTAGTTCTGCGATCAATTGTTGGGGATCTTTGGTGCGGGGTTTGCGGCCGTAGAGGACGATGATGTCGCAAAATTCGCACTGGAAGGGACAGCCTCGCGAAAATTGAATTGACATCGAATCGTAGGCATCTAATTCCAGCAAATCGAAGCGGGGAACTGGGGTTGTGGTAACATCGGGTTTTACGCCGTCCGATCGATACATTCCACTTTTTTCGCCGCGCCCTATTGCTTCGACGAACATCGGCAAGGTGATTTCGCCTTCGTCGAGAATCAGGTAATCGATGCCCGCTGCTTGGGGTTCTTCGGGTACGGAAGTCGGGTAAGGGCCGCCGCAAGCTACGGATTTACCGCGCCGTTTTGCTTCGCGAATGATGTCTAGCAAATCTTCTTTTTGGACAATCATGGCGGACAGAATAACGAGCTCTGCCCATTCCCATTCTGCTTCGGTGATTTGTCTGATGTTGCGATCGACTAACTTAAATTCCCATTCTTGGGGTAAAATAGCTGCTACAGTTACCAAACCCAGCGGTGGCAGCAGCACTTTACGATCGACTAATTCTAGGATTTTCTCGTAAGACCAAAATGTTTTCGGGAACAGGGGATAAACTAGGAGAACTCGCATATTATGTTAAACCTCACATCAGTAAACAACTTGCGATCGGGCTGGCGGGGCGTGAGAGTTCGATCGGCTCTCAAGACTTAATGTTAAGGCTAAAATTACGATCTTGCACTCGATCGAATATCGGGCGAGGGGTAACACCCCCTAAAACCAATAAAACATCGCAATTTTTAGGTTGCAGTTCCCTGTTAAAGCTAGCAAATGCTGATATCTTATCGTATTTAACCCTTAATTGACGATAATCGCATTTAAAAAGCATCGGATTCAGACAAAAAAGAACTTGAAAAACTTACATTATTCGTAAAATGCGCCTCGGCGCACCCTACATATATCTGGTAAGGTACACATTGGCGTTCCCTCTTCCTTCTTCATGATGACGTTGTACGGAAAGCAGTTGTCAGTTGTCAGTTGTCAGTTGTCAGTTGTTAGTTGTCAGTTGTTACCAATAACCAATAACAAATAACTAATAACAAATAACTAATAACTTCTGACCTACTTTACATTTTGAGCGGGAATCCCGCTAGTTCTTAACATATCGGCAACTGTGCCGCAGTAACTCGGCATTCCGATGCTTTCGGGATTGACCAGATTTTTATAGGTAAAATGGCGGTAGCTGATGCAAAATCTGTCCCAAGCTGCCACCTGAATTCGGAACAGCCAAATAAAGAAATCGGCCAGCCAAGGTGACAGAGTAATCCGAAAAAATATGTTTTTATGCAAATACTGGCAAGCTTGTTCGACAACTTCGTTAGCTGTAATCGCCGGATTTCCTAGCACAAAATGTCGCGGTTCCTCGGAAGCTGGCGGATGTTCAACTAAATAATTAACTACTTTGGCAATATCTGCACCGTGGATGAAGTGAAAGCTTCCGTCTGCCTTAAACCAGCGAATTAAACCTATCCATTTGGCGACAAGTGGCAAACCGGATGACAGGTGAGAAACTGGTTTTTCTGCGTCTCCTCCCAATACTAAGGTTGGGTAGAGTGCGGTAATCGGAGGTACATTTGTCAATGTGGATAATTGCGTCATGCAATCGTATTTTGACCGAATATAATCTGTTCCCAGTTCGCCGGCTTCTGCGAGTAAGTTGTTGTCTCTACCGAGAATGCTGGCTGTTGAAAAGTAAATTACTTGCTGGCACTTTTCGGGCGAAAGTAGTTGAATTAGGCGCAGGGTTTTGGTGACGTTGACATCAAAAACTTCTTGGGTTCCTCCCCAAGCTGTGGCGGCTAAAATTGCTACGTCTATTGTTTGCAGGAGTTCGGCCTGGCGATCGATATCTTTCATGTCGCCTTGTATGATATGGATGCCGGGGCGGGCTTTCCAGTCAAATTTTAGCTTGTCTGGGTTGCGAACTAATAGGTAAAGTTCGTGGTTGGTCTCTTGAATCAAGGTTTCGGCCATGTAGTGACCGATACAGCCACTTGCACCCGTCACAAAAATTTTTTTGGGGTTCATTTTGCCGGAGGGGAAGAGGAGAGGAATGAGGGGTTTTCACTTGATGCTGAGGCCTGATCTCCCCTAACCTTCCTTAAGAAGGGGGGGACAAGAGGCTTCTCTTGCGTTCCCATTCTTAAGCGGGGGAGAAGATTCTTTTCAAAGTCCCCCTTCTTAAGGGGGATTTAGGGGGATCAGGCCTTGGCTATAAACGAGATTTGTCAGGGTTTTTTGGGCTGATCGATTTGATGCCGAGGTCTGATCCCCCCTAACCCCCCTTCTTAAGGGGGGGACAAGAGTCTGATCAAAGTTCCCGTTCTTAAGCGGGTGATAAGATTCTTCTCAAAGTCCCCCTTCTTAAGGGGGATTTAGGGGGATCAGGCCTTGGCTATAAACGAGAGTTTTACTCGTTACCAGTTAATCGCAATCAAATCGCAATTTAAGCAGCAACTGCAAGCAATTTGTCGGCTTGTTTGGCGGTTTCAAAGAAGAAACGCACGTTGTCTTCGGGAGTTCCCGGTAATACGCCGTGTCCCAAATTGAGGATGTGTCCGCGATGACCGGCTTTGCGAATTGTATCAAGAATTCGATCGCGAATAAACGGTTGAGAACCAAACAACACGCCCGGATCGAGATTTCCCTGAACGTTCATGTTGGAGCCCAAACGCCGGCGGGCGTCAGCCATATCAACTGTCCAATCGACGCTGATGATATCGGCGCCGGATTTTGTCATGCTTTCGAGGAGGCCGCCACTACCGCTGACTAACAGAATTAGCGGGGTGTCGGGATGGGTTTTTTTGACTTGATCGAAAACCTGTTTTTGGTATGGTAGGGCGAAGGTTTCGTAGTCCTGCGGAGACAGTTGGCCGGCCCAGGAGTCGAACATTTGCACTACTTGCGCGCCGCAGTCGATTTGGTAGCGCATATAAACGGCGATCGCATCGGCGAATTTCGACAGCAACTGATGCAGTAAAGTTGGATCGGAAAATGCCATGTTTTTGATGATGGCATAATACTTAGAACCTTTACCCTCAACCGCATAGGCGGCCAGCGTCCAGGGCGCGCCGACAAAACCGAGCACGGTGGATTTGTTGCCGACTTCCGCGCGCAGGGATTGCAGGATTGTTTTGATAAAGGGCAAGCTTTCTTCCGGGTTCAGCGGTTGCAGGTTGTCGATTTGCTGCTGAGTGCGAATGGGTGAGTGGATAATCGGGCCTTTGCCTTCGGCGATGTCCATGTCGATGCCCAAACCCGGCATTGGGGTGACGATATCGGAAAACAGAATTACGCCGTCGGGTTGAAACGCGCGCCACGGCTGAAGGGAAACTTCGATGGCGACTTCGGGAATTTCGGAACGTTCGCGAAACGAGGGATACTTTTCTCGCAAATCTCGATAAGCCTTCATGTAGCGACCGGCTTGGCGCATCATCCACACGGGCGGGCGGTCTAGGGTTTCGCCGCGGGCTGCCCGCAACAACAAGGGAACTTCATTTAATGCCGACATTTTAACTTTTCTCTACCTTAGATATTTCAATGCCTTTGGTAGCTTACCATTGTCCGATCGTCCTTTTTGATCGAAAATTCGGCGATCGGCCCGCACCAGCTATTTCTGACCTGCGTATCTGGATTCGGACTGATGCGGGGTTCATAAACCGGGTTTTTGGCGATAATTCTTCGTCGCAGTCGGCAGATTCGCAAAAAAACCCGGTTTCTTTGGGTTTGATGGGTAGATGCCATTTATCTGTCATCGCAATGACAAGAAATAGTCTTCGCAATGACAACGAACAGCTTACCTAGTAACGCACACTCCGCCTACCGATACGCGACATCGATCGCGATCGCCATCGTACCAGTTATTATCATTAGCGCGATCGTCGTCGAATCTACTATTATCCACCCTCGCCGATTCTAAATCTCTAGTGCGCGGATTGTAATAATAGTCTCCCTGCGGATACCGGCGACTCGGTTCAGCGCAATAACTCTCGTTTCTGTCACCATCTTCAAACCTTACTCTCACCATACTACGTCTCACGCGACAATCAAGAGGCCGCAAGCCAAAATCATCTCGCAAAATCCGTTCTCCGTCGTAGTTGCGGTTGTTTCTGTCCCTATCGTTTCTGTCATCCCACCTATTGCTAGCCCGCCTGTCGCCATCAATTCCCGCAACTTCTAGGGTATAACTACCGCCCCTAGCAGCATCTTTTGCTAATACTAACAACTTGTAATCGCCGCTGCGGGGAATTTGATAATTAAAAGAACGGTCTTGGGTAAAAGCTACTTGTTTGTTGTTTCCGTAAAATAGTACCATCACGGGAGTAAAACCGCGACTTCTATCTGTATCTAACAATACTTGAATGTTGTCGCCTTCCCGCGCGGTGAACGTGTATTCTTGACCGCGCAATTCTTCTGTCGGAGAGCCCGGTGTCCACATATTTCGGAAACGGTAAATTGGGGAAGTGCGGCGAATTACTCCATCTATGCGATCGTTATTTCGTATCTGTTCGCCAACCGCACTAGAAGAAATCCCCGTAAGTGCCAATCCTGTAACTAGCACAGCGGCAGCAATACTGTTTAACAAGTTGTGTTTTTTCATGTCAACCTCTGGAAAATTATAAATTTTTTTTGCCTTCTTGGCGCGGACATTTGCATACACAATCCATTTTAAATCTAATTTCGGCCCACCGTCTCAACCATTAGTCTCAACTTTCGTTATTTTGGGGTTCGTCTGGGCTGATTTTTTTAACCGCAGACTAATAATTTTTCCCCCAACGCACCCTACAAACTTATAGACGTTGATGCAGCTTTTAAAGTTGCGATGTATCCCCACAAATCAGCAATCCCGATTCAGCGTCGAGACTCGCCATAATTCCCATCGGTAAAGCAGCGTTAACTCCCTCGTGCCCAAAGGGTAAATCCGAGACAATCGGAATATTTAGGTCTAAAAGCCGATCGCGCAAAACCTCTTCAATGCTAAAACTGGGAATACTCGGCTCAATCTCGCAGCGACTGAAACGCCCCAAAGCAATGGCCCGCACCCCAGCGAAAGCCCCCGCCATCCGCCACAAAGTCAGCATTCGATCGACCCTGTAAGGAGCCTCGGAAACATCCTCAAATGCGAGAATAACCCCGGTCAAATCCGGTTGATACGGGGTTCCGAGCAAATGAGAAGCAACCGTCAGATTCGCCGGAAACAGCCGCCCGGTAGCTTTTCCGCTACCCCATCCTTTCCCTTGCAAAGATTGTAAGGGGCGACCTTCTATGCAGTCAAAAAGTCGATCGACAGACCAATCCGGTTCATCCGCCAAAGTTGTCAGCATCGGCCCGTGAACGCCCCAAATCCCCAATTTGTCGTCATTCCACAGCAAAGCCGTAATGTCGGAAAAGCCGATTAACCATTTCGGCGAATGGGAGTCAGGAGTTGGAAACTGGGAATTTTCCCAATCTCCCACTTTTCCTTTTTCCAAAAGTCTAGTGCTGCCGAAACCGCCACGGACACAGAGAATACCGCGACAATCCGGGTCATTGAGGGTATCTGCCAACTGTCGGACGCGGTTTTCATCGGAACCTGCCAAATAGCCCCAGCGATCGTCAAAACCCGGTGTTAATTCAACTCGATAGCCACGAGATTTCCAAATTTCTACACCCTTTTCAAAGTTGGTTGATTCTCGCAAAGTGCCACTAGGGGCAATTACTTTGAGCAAATCTCCAGGTTGCAGAAATTTTATGTTAGTCATTTGTTGTTTGTTGTTTGTTATTTGTTGTTTGTTGTTTGTTATTTGTTGTTTGTTGTTTGGTGAATCGATCGTAATTCCGTCCGAACGGGTTTTATAGATGATTTCTGACTGCAACAGACAATCTCGCAAACCCGCCCCCACCTACCCATAAATACAAACCTACATTGTCGAATTTGAGGCAATTTTTAGGTTGATGTGGGTTATCGGTTGTGGTTGCATCGGAATGATTTAACCACAGAGGGCGCAGAGAACACAGAGGAAGACAATAGAGAGATGAATACAGGACGATGAAGTGGCGGGGCGGGTTTATCTAGATTGTTGATAATCGTTAGGATATTGTCGGTGAAACCCGCCCCTACGGGATATGGTTAATTATTGATTTAGGAGTGAGTTTTTGAGATTGTTTGTTAATGATTGCTAAGGTAAAGTTAGAATTTCTACCCCGGAATCTGTCACGGCTAGGGTGTGTTCAAATTGAGCCGAAAGTTTTTTATCCTTAGTGATTGCAGTCCAACCATCGCCCAATATTTCTACTTCCCAAGTTCCCTCATTAATCATTGGTTCAATCGTAAAAACCATGCCTTTTCTAAGTTTTTTTCCTGTGCCCCGCTTCCCGTAGTGCAAAATTTCCGGTTCGGTGTGAAAAACGCGGTGCACGCCGTGTCCGGCAAAATTTCGTACTACCGAAAAACCCTGTGCTTCAGCATATTCTTGAATTGCTGCACCGATGTCGCCCGTACGAGCACCGGGTTTGACTTCAGCAATTCCTCTTCTCAAGCATTCTTCGGTAACTTCAACTAATTTTTTCGCTACTGGTGAAGGTGTTCCCACAAAAAAAGTTTTAGAAGTATCGCCGTGATAGCCATCAACTAAGGGGGTTACGTCTATGTTAATAATGTCGCCTTCTCTGAGAATTTGTTTGGCATTGGGGATGCCGTGACAGACTACTTCATTGACGCTGGCGCACAGAGATTTTGGAAATCCTTTGTAACCTAAAGGAGCGCTTTTTGCTCCGCGTTCTACAGTCCAACGTTCGGCTTCGTCGTTAATTTGGAGGGTGCTAGCTCCTGGTTTAATCATTGGTTCGAGATGCAACAAAAGTTGAGCTGCTAAGCTGCCGGCTTGACGCATTTTTTCTATTTCTCTGCTGGATAGCAGCACTAGACGTTCGGTTGGCATAGTTTTTTTTCGGTCTTTTGTTGTGGTCGATTAGGAGTTTATTTAACTCAATTTTAGATGAAATTTGAACTAGCGTTCAATCAATTTATCAAGGAGCTCAGTCAGCGGATATTTCTCACAGTTTTGCTATTATTACTGACGCACCCTACTAGCTGCAATCGAGTTGAACCAGTGTTGAAATCGATCGCCCAAAGCTTCCAAAGAATATTCTACCTCTGCTTGTCGCCGGCAAGCGCTGCGGTCAATTTGGTCTAAACGGGCGATCGCACCTACCAAGCCATTTACGCTGTCAGGCTCCACTAAAAAGCCCGTGTGGCCGTCTCGAACAATTTCGGCGGGGCCCCCGCGCGCGTAGGCAATCACGGGTACACCGCACGCTAAAGCTTCGATCGCGACATTTCCAAAAGCTTCTACCCAGCGCGGTGTCATCAACAAGGCTCGGCACCGGCGGACTTGCTCTTGCATTTGGGTTGTTGTCAGAAACCCTAAATATTCTACCGGAGCATCCGGGTAATCTGCACAAATTTTTTGCCAATAATCCTCATCCTGCATTTTGCCCATAATTTTTAGGGGAATGCCTGTAATTTTTGCAGCCGCCACTGCATCTTCTAAGCCTTTCTCCGGGGCGATGCGGCCTAGCCAAGCTAATTTTGATTGTGGTTGGCTGCAAAATTCGTACAGCGATAAATCTATGCCGCTTCCCAACAACTGACATTCTGCGGCAAAGGCAAAGGTTTCGGCTTGGGAGGCGGTGTAAACTCCGATCGTACCGGGAAATTGGGCGGCGGTTTGTTCGGCGATGCGATCGAGCGATCGCACCAGAGAGCCCATACTTATAAAATGGGCGATCGGAGTCCTAAAAAAAGGTGTCAAATAAAACGGCAACCAATCGTAGGCAAAATTAACAATTACATCCCATTCATCCTGAACTTGGCGCGCGTATTCCCACATATTCGCCAGCACAGCATCGGCGGGCATCACGATAGAAGCATTGTAATCTTGTGTTTGGGCAGTTACTTGCAAATCCCCCGCGATTTCGATTACGGGAATTGATTCTAATACTGAACCGACTGGTGCTACAACTGTTATTTTATGACCGCGCCGGTGTAATTCTTTGGCAATATTGAGGACTGTAAGTTCGACTCCGCCGCCCAACCCCGAACCGAGTTGGCCGACAGAAGTTGATAGAAACAATAATTTTAAAGAGTTATTAGTAGTCATTGGTTATTGGTTATTAGTTATTGGTTATTAGTTATTGGTTATTAGTTATTGGTCATCAGTCATTTATTTTAGCATAGGATCGCTCGTCGTGTTGACTGTTGACTGTTAACTGTTAACTGTTAACTGTTGACTGTTGCCCAATCCCTCCGCTTCGCGCTCGCCCTATTTGGCCAATCCCTCCGCTTCGCGCTCGCCCAATTCCCAATTCCCAATCCCTCCGCTTCGCGCTCGCCCAATTCCCGATGACTATTCATCCCTTTCAGAACGAGGATGGATGCGATTTAACTGATTGATTGCCCAGCGAGCAGTCTCCTGAACTTCTGCATCTGGATCGTTAGTCGCGCGGTGCAATAAATAACTGATTTGATTCACCATTTCGTAAATTCTAGTCAAGTCGCGAATCGCATTTTTTCGCACTTCTGGGTTTTCATTTTGCAGCGAAATTGACCAGGCATTATTCATGGGTTTGAGCGTGCGAATGCCAATTTCTGAGACACTTGCCAAAATTAAACTGTACTGGTTTGAGTCGGAATTTGCTAGCAAATCTAGCAACGGTTCAACAGCTCTCGAATCTCCCTGCTGGCCTAGTTCCCAAATTGCTTTGCGCCTATAAGCTGGATTTCGGTGCTGCAAATCTTCAATCAGTGCTTCAATAATATCAACGTTATTTGTATCATCTGTTTGTGCAAGGGAAATATTTTTTTTCTTATTCGTCGCTAGCGAATCACCTCGATTGGTTGTTTCGGGAAGGTTGAAACCTGTTTCGCTGTAGCCGTTGCTGTTAGTTTCTGAGGGCGCGCCACGGGCATTAATTCGATCGCCCTCTAGCCCAGCATTCTCCGATTCGGATGCTCCAGATTCCAGGAGAGACGGTAAAGATCGATCGCTGTTGTTGTCGAGACTGTGGCCTGTTGAAAAATCCACAGGGTAGACCAATTTGCCCCGATCGCGCGGATTGGTGGCTCGATAGTTTCTTGGGTTGCGGCGATCGACTGTTCCCCCTCGACGCCTAGAATTATTTGACTCGTCGTTGCCAACTAATTTCAGCATGATAAATACTGCCGCTGCCGTGATGACAACTGCAGCCAAACCCAATATTAAGAATCCCCGCTGGCGAGACAAAATGACGATTAGATTGGAGATTGCTTTCGGGATTTTGGAATTGGATTTTGGCGGTTGGGACGGCTTAGATTTGTTTTTATCCGCCACCGGAGAGGGTTTTGGAGCCTTGGAATCCGGGCGATCGTCCGCCTGAGCAATTTCTTGGGAAACAGCCCGGTACGAAGCATTGAGAGTTTGTGGTCTTCCGTCCGCACTTGGACTGAAGGCAGCGCCCAGACAGGCAAGACAGGTCAATAAACATAAAGTGGAGCGGTAGTGCGCCATAGGACTCAATCAGGGTTTTGAGAGGCAACGCCGCGTGACGAGCTTTAGTGTAACCTTGAGTTAGCTCGATCCTAGCTGCTATGAGTCCAACTAACTTACAAATACCACGGCTTTTCACAAAAAATCTTTAATCCAGATGGTAGCGATCGAGAATTCGATCGCACAATTGTCTCAATAACGGCTGCAGCAGGTAAAGCGGTGGCATCCACAAAGTCGATTGCTACACCTAACAGAGGCAACAATCGCCTCAGTTACCTGCTGCGATGCGCCGGCAATTGTTGCTTGCCGTCGATTTCTGACCCATAGCGTCCCACAAGCAAGAGTTTAACTGTTGCGTTGGCCAGTCAGTCGATCGCTTTTTGTCTCATCGAAATCGGGGTTTGGACGGGGAGGATTTGCTGCTGCCGCCAGAAACCGGGTTTTTGAGTATATTTATGGTAGCGAAACCGCATATTTTTACTATGTTTTTTACTACGCACTTAACCCGAGTTAAATCGATCGACATTTAATCCTGTTTCACAAAATCTGATATAAGATAGAACTAAATTTTTCGTGTGAGAGTAGAGGCATTTGTGAGCCAACAAGACATCTTAAATTTAGCAAAAGAAGGCGACCCAAGGGCGATCGCATTTCTGATCGGCCAAGCACTCCACAGCTTCGGAGTCACAGCTAAAGCTAGCCGGGACAACGACACCCTGCACCTGCTGCTGGAAGCAGAACAATTACCCGCAGAAGAAGCCTGTCTGCGAGTCGCAATCAAAGGATTGCAAAGACTCCAAGCAAATAACGTTTACTCAGTAACAGTTTACGGGCGACAGGCCGGTAAACAAATGCCCGCTTGGACTCAAACAGTAGAATTAAAAAAAGCCTTAACTTTCGCACCCATTAGTCTAGCCTCACCCGTTAGCGTAGCCGCAGCCCCAATTCCTGCCGCCGTAGGCCTACGCACAGCCCCAATTCCTGTGACTTTGCCAACCAGAGAAAAAACTCACCATGTTGTCACCACAGCGCCCGCTCCAACACCCGAAAAATTTCCGCCCCAACCCCGGAAAATCCCAACTCCCAAACCCACAAACCAAGGCCAGCCAAAGCCATCACCGCGCCCAAAGTTAGCCCGCACTAAAACTAAAAAATCTTGGCTGTCAGTCGGTGCCCTGAGTCTGATTCTCGTGCCGATATCCGGCTTTGTTTTGCGCGCTCAATTTCACAAATCCTCCAGCACCGCCCCCATTAATTCTCTCACCTCAAAACCAGCAGTACCAAAAGCGCGTGAAGTGCAGCTATCGGGCAGCGCATCGACACCAGCACCAGCGCCCGCAGCCAAACCAGAACCCGCTCCAAAATCGCCCTCTCCCGCAGCACAAAAACCCGCCAATCTCCCCGCCACAGTCAGCATCAAAGCCGTTGGCGACATCATCCCCGGCACCAATTTTCCCTACAACAAACTGCCAGCAAATAAGGAGCGTTTATTTGATTCGGTAAAACCGTACCTTCAAGGAGCCGACATTCTGTTTGGCAATTTTGAAAGCACGATGACCGATTACCCTTACAGTTCCAAAGGAGTCGGCGGACGAATGCTGTTTGCCTTTCGGACTCCTCCGAGTTATGCCAAAATCTTCAAAGATGTTGGTTTTGATATTTTGAATATTGCCAACAATCACTCTTACGATTTTAACGAGCAGGGATTTAAGGACACGATTAAAAACATCGACAGCAACGGCATGAAAGCAGTTGGCAAAAGAAACCAAATTGTTTATCAAAATGTCAAAGGCGTAAATGTTGCTTTTATCGGTTTCAGCAACTACGGCGAAGTTCACAATTCCTTACTGGAACTTAAAGAAGGGGCAGAACTTGTCAAAAAAGCGAAGCAAAAAGCCGATATTGTAGTGATATCCGTTCATGCGGGAGCTGAAGGAACCGGAGCTCTGAATGTAAAAAATAGAAACGAATTTTTTCACGGAGAAAACCGGGGAAATATGGTTTTGTTTTCGCGAACGATGATTGATGCGGGAGCGGATTTGATTTTAGGACACGGCCCGCACGTTACCAGAGCAGTGGAACTTTACAAAGGGAAATTGATTGCTTATTCCCTGGGCAATTTTATGGGTTATCGCACTTTGTCCACAGCGGCAGAACTCGGTCAATCTCTGATTTTGGATGTGAAAATCACTCGGCAAGGGGATTTTGTTTCTGGTAAGATTATCCCCGTGGAACTAGACAAGCAAGGTATTCCGTCTGTGGATCGAGATTTTAGGAGTGTGGGGTTGATTCGCCGTTTGACAAAGAGCGATTTTCCCAACACTGGTTTGACAATTGATGACAAGGGACAAATTTTGAAGAAGAGTAAGTAGTTAGTAGTCAGTAGTCAGTAGTCAGTTGACTGTTGACTGTTGACTGTTGACTGTTGACTGTTGACTGTTGACTGTTGACTGTTGCCAACTAACAACTAACAACTAACAACTAACAACTAACAACTAACAACTAACAACTGCCAACTGCCAACTGCCAACTGCCAACTGCCAACTGACTACTCGTCAACCATTGCTTTCAAAGCTTCTTTCATTTCGTCTGCTGTTGTCGTCGCCGTACCGAATTGACGCACGACAATGCTAGCCGCTAAATTGCCCAAAACTGCCGCTTCCCAACCGGATGCACCGACGCATAAAGCTAAAGTCATTGCTGCTACAACTGTATCTCCCGCACCGGTTACATCGAATACATCAGTTTTGTTAAAAGGGGGAATATCCCAACTTTGAATGTTAAATTTTCCCTGTTGGCAAATAGATGTTGGAGAAGGTGAATTTTTGATTGTTTCGCCGTTCACCCTTTCAAACAAACTCATCCCTTCTTCGCCGCGAGTAATCAGGATTTTTTGAGCTTGAGTTAAGTTCAATAAATCGCGTCCTGCCTGCATTAAAGTTTGAGGGTTTTTGATAGCATATCCGACTGCTTGTTCGGCTTCGGGCAGGTTCGGAGTAAACAGCATTGCTCCAGAATATCGCTGCAAATCTGTTTGAGCGTCTACGATTGTTTTGCCGGGAACTACTGCCGATTCGATCGCCAAATTGGTCAAAACTCCGTCGCCGTAGTCGGAACAAACCACAGCATCTACTGTCGGGATTTGCTGCCGGATGTAGTCTGCTAATTGCAACTGCAAGTCTAAATCCGGCAACTCGTCAGATTTGCGATCGACTCGGACAATTTGCTGAGTCACTGACTGTCGCGCGTGCCCGGAAATTCGAGTTTTGGTGACAGTCGGACGCTGCGAATCGATGAAAATCCCGCCCGTATCTATTCCCGCCGCCTCAAAAATACCGCACAAAGCCTTTCCCTGGTCGTCTTTTCCTACCAAACCGGCAACTTTGACTTTGCCTCCCAGTTTGGCCAAATTGTAGACAGCATTTGCGCCACCTCCGGGTAGTTGCCGAGTATTTTCGTAGCGCAAAATCAACACAGGTGCTTCGCGGGAAATTCGCTCTACTTGTCCGGTAAGAAACTCGTCCAAGGTCAAATCTCCGATCGCTAATACCTGCGCTCGATCGAAGCAGTCTAATCTTTTCAATAATTGCTCTGTTGAGGCACGCAGTTGAGGCAAAAAATCGGAATAGTCGTTAGTCATTAACCAAAAAAATGAGACTGAGGAGTTGATTGTTGAGCATGGGAGGAGCAGCACTTAAAAGTCCTAATAAAGATTAATAATTGTTTCCTCCCTGATTTAATTTTTAACTGTTTGTTCATTGTCTCATTTGGATTTTGAGAAACCCGTTGCAGGCTGCAGGCGAGATCCCTCGCTCGACAAAATTGCAAATAATTGCATTAAGACTCAAGATCGAGTTTCACGGTGTAGCATTTTCTTTCTACATAAGTGCCTGCAAACAAACAGCAGAATTATTTCAATTTTTGCTTGATAATCGCAATCACCTGAGACATTTGTTTTTTGAGTGCATCAATTTCCGCTTGCATTTTTGCCATTTTCAGGGTCATCGCCTGAATGTCGGCAGTGCCTGCTTCTGAGCTTGGTGCTGCGGCGGCTTCGGGCAATGGTTTCCTTTTGGCCAGTACCATCGCCGATTTGATCGCCTCGGTTAGCTGCTTCTTCTCAAAGGGTTTGGCGATGAATGCAAAAAAATGCTTCTCGAAGGGTTTCGGAATTTTTTCCATCACCTCTTCTTCGCGACCCGACATGATCACCAAAGGTATCTTGGAAAGTTCGGGGTGGGCTTGCACTTTTTGATACACTTCCCAACCGCTGACTTTGGGCAGTAGGAAATCTAACATAATTAGATTCGGGCGGGCTTGGCGGATCAGTTTGAGTCCCTCTTCGCCGTCTTTTGCTTCTAGAACTTCAAAGTTACCTTGAGGTAACATTTCTCGGACTCGGACGCGGATGACTTTACTGTCATCGATTACCAAGATTTTTTGACCAGCCACGACTGACTCCTTCAGTAATGAGTGATGAGATTCGCAACCTTTAGTATATCCCTAACCGAATTCTACCCAGAATTCTGGGGAATATTGTTTTGCTGCAATGGCCGCCTGATTTTGATTTGGGGTGAGGCTGCTACAAGTTGAGGGACTTTGATTTCGGATACGATCGAATATATTAACTCGATCGCCCTTAAATTTTATGTCGCCCCAGACTCCTCAAACTCCTACTGTCAAAGCAACTGCCGCCCAAATGCGGGATGAAATCGAAGCGATGCCGGAATGGCTGCGACGGCCTCTTGGCAAAGCTAGCGAACTTTCCCAAGTGCAGAAAATTATTAAACAGCGGCAAATTCACACGATTTGCGAGGAGGGCAGATGTCCCAACCGGGGCGAGTGCTACGCCCAACAAACGGCGACTTTTTTGTTGATGGGGCCAACTTGCACCCGCGCTTGTGCTTTTTGTCAAGTAGATAAAGGTCATTCTCCAATGCCCCTAGACCCGGAGGAACCGCAAAAGGTGGCCGAGGCTGTGCAATTGTTGGGTTTGCGTTATGCGGTGCTGACTTCGGTGGCGAGGGACGATTTGCCGGATGGGGGTGCGGATTGGTTTGCAAGGACGATCGCCCAAATCCGACACCTCAACCCCGATACTAAAGTTGAGGTACTGACTCCAGATTTTTGGGGAGGCATGGGGAGGAGTTCAGAGGGACAGAATTCTGACCTCGATGAGTTGCAACGAGAGCGGATTCGGACGGTGGTGGAGGCAAAACCGGCTTGTTACAACCACAATATTGAGACGGTGCGTCGGTTGCAAGGACCGGTGCGGAGGGGGGCCAAGTACGATCGCTCGATCGACGTTCTCCGTATTGTCAAGGAATTTGACCCAACTATTCCCACCAAATCCGGTTTGATGTTGGGCCACGGGGAAACTGCCGCCGAGATTGTCGAAGCGATGGCCGATTTGCGGGATGCCCAGTGCGATCGGCTCACCCTCGGTCAATACATGAGACCATCTCTAGAACACCTCCCAGTGCGTAAATACTGGACTCCGGCCGAATTTGACCGTTTTGGGTCGATCGCCCGAAAGATGGGGTTTGAGCGCGTGCGATCGGGGCCTCTCGTCCGCAGTTCCTACCACGCAGGAGCGATCGATTGAAATCAATCTCAATTTAACTCCGTATAAACTCCTAGTTACAAAAAATAACACTCTTAGATTGTGTAAATATGCCACGCTCTCTGCTATTTGTGAATACAGTGACTTATGAATTAGGAGCTTGAATCATGGCAGAGATAGCAAAGAACCAATTAAAATCCGACTCCGTGATGAAAACGGGCAAATTCCCTTACACCTTTCGCGCAGCGTGGTTTCTGTTGCTGTTAGGTATCAATTTCCTGGTTGCAGCCTATTATTTCCATATCATTGAATAGTTCTGCCACCTGAATTTTAGCAGACCCTGCTTTTGGGTAGCTCAAAGTCGGAGACGGGGAGAGTGGGGGAGTGGGAGAGTGGGAGAGGGGAAGAGGGGGAGAGTGGGAGAGTGGGAGAGTGGGAGAGTGGGAAAGGGGAGACTTTTTCCTTTTTACTACTTCGCTTTTCCTTCTGACTATTTCCCTCGTCATTCTTCCTCGTCCTTCTTGCGTCTTCCCTCTTCCTTTTGACCAATGACTAATGACCAATGACTAATGACTAATGACTAATGACTAATGACCAATGACCAATGACCAATGACTAGCGATTTCTGGATGCTTCTAACTTAGACAACCGCTCTTTAATTTTGAGCACATCCTGCTTAGTTTCAATTGCCAAAGTTGCTAAATTATCAAACATCGGGTCTCCCGAAAGCATCCTAGAATTTGTCCGGCTCGAACCAGGCCGGTTCGGAGACTGAGGGCGACTCACTCCAGAACCTTGAGACTGCAAGCTGTATATTTGTGCCCTGAGTTCAGCAATTTGACCTTCTAATTGAGTAATCCGAAACTCTAGTTGAGTCGTAGATTGAGCGGGCGTAGAAATTGGTCTAACAGTAATTGCTAAAAAGCAAATAAGACACAAAAGACAGATTTTTATGGCGCGGTGTCGAATATTTTTCGGCATAGCTTTAATAATTGAAATTATACCGTTTCCGCTTGCATCGGAATGATTGAACCACAGAGAACGCAGAGTACACAGAGGGAGAGAATATATATCTGAATCATTCCGATGCTACCGGATTTGATATGAGTCCGTTTATAGGATAACAAATCGCCGAGATTTTACGTCTCTATCAGAAGTATGTTTTATGCCACCTAAAAACGTAGCTATTTTAATGTTTGATGATGTCGAGGTGCTGGACTTTGCAGGCCCTTTTGAAGTGTTTTCGGTGACAGCAGAATTAAATTCAGAATCAAATAAAGATTCGCGACCTTTTGCAGTCTCTACCGTAGCCCAACATCCCGGTGCTGTCAACGCCCGCAACGGTTTGAGCGTAAATCCCGACTGCACTATTTCCAATTGTCCGCCACCGGATATTTTAATTGTCCCTGGGGGAAAAGGTACGAGAAAGTTGATCGATAATTCAGCAGTTATTAACTGGATCAAAGATTGTTCGCAAACAGCAGAATTAGTGCTTTCTGTTTGTACGGGTTCGCTACTGTTAGCAAAAGCTGGCTTGTTGGAAGGATTGGCAGCAACTACACACCATCGGGCGTTAGATTTATTGAGAGAATTAGCTCCAAACACAACTATTCTTGAAAATCAGCGCTTTGTAGATAACGGCAAAATAATCACTTCTGGGGGAATTGCTGCGGGAATTGATATGTCTTTGCACGTTGTCGGTAAGCTTTTGGGCACAGCACAAGCTGAAAAAACCGCAGAGCACATGGAATATAAAATGGGGAATTGGTAATTGGGTAATGGGCATGGTTAATTGTATAATTTGCGCGTAGTGGCGGGTTTTACCAACCATCTCGGCATAAAACCAACAATCTGGTAAACCCGCCCCCTCCGATACAGGAAGGATGCTACCAGATGTGATATCAAGCATCTTCGCTCCAAACTTTTAGTTGCACATAAACTAATATCAAAGCTACAGCCATCAGGAAAGTTGCCGCAGCCGCTGCATAGCCAAAATCGAATTGTGAAAAAGCTTGCTCGTAAATATAATAAACTAGCAAATTAGTAGAGTTCAAAGGGCCGCCGCCGGTGATGACGTAAACTTGCTCGAAACTCCGCAGGGTAAAAATAGCTGTAGTCACCGTAGCAAATATTAAAGTCGGTCGCAAGCCTGGTAAAGTGATGTGCCAAAATTGTTGCCAAGCGTTAGCTCCGTCCAATTCTGCCGCTTCGTAACGATTTATGGGAATTGCTTGCAATCCTGCTAAAAATACTACCATATTAAAGCCTAATTGTTTCCAAACACTGAGTAGAATTATTACTGGCATGGCCCAAACTGTGCTACTCAACCAAGGAATAGGATTTAAGCCGATCGCCATTAAGATATCATTCACCGGGCCTTCGGTTTGAAACAACCACCGCCAACCCAAGCCAACGGCAACTAAAGAGGTAATCGAAGGGATAAAATAAGCGGTGCGGAGAGCGCCCCGCCAAGCAAAGGAGCGATTTAGCAGCACTGCTAAACCCAATGGAATCACTAAACTGGGAATGACTGTGGCCGTAGTAAAATAGATGGTGTTTTGGATAACTTGCCAAAAATCCGGGTTAGTGATTAGACGCGAGTAGTTGTTCAAACCAATTAAACGCACTCCCGACTGGGTAAAGCTGCCGCTGGTAAAGCTGAGGTAAAATAAATAGGCGATCGGCCAAATCAAAAAAGTACCCAGAAACAGCAAAGCCGGGGCCAGAAAAGTCCAAGCTGCGATCGACTCATTATCCAACCAGTTAAAACGCCCAAATTTAATCGGAACCATTTGCTTGTAAATTGTAGCTTTTAGTTTTAAATGGTATCACAATCTAGGTCAATGTCACAATGAATTTTCTCGATATATTATCTAACTTACCCACTATAGAAACAGAGAGACTATTGCTGAGAAAAATCACTTTAAACGATGCCAGCGATATGTTTGAATATGCTTGCCATTCGGAAGTCTCAGAATATACAATGTGGTCAACTCACACCTCGCTAGAAGATACTAAATATTTCATCAAATCACTGATGAAAATGTACAAAAAACGAGAGCTTGTAGATTGGGGAATTGTCCACAAAGTCGATGAAAAATTTATCGGAACTTGCGGATTTGTGGAGTGGAGCATGAACCACAGCCGCGCCGAAATAGGCTACGCACTTTCTGGGAGATATTGGGGGGAAGGATACATGAGCGAGGCTGTCAATGCGGTTATTGAATTCGGCTTTCGGGAGATGTTGCTGAATCGAATTATGGCTCGATGTGAAGTTAACAATATTGCTTCGGCGAGGGTGATGGAAAAGGTGGGGATGCAATTGGAAGGAATTTTGCGGCAACAGCTATTTGTGAAAGGCAGATATTGGGATCTGAAAATTTATTCGATTCTTAGAGAAGAGTTTTTTGATAATGTTGTAGAATCTAATTGATGATTTTTGATAGTATTTAAGTTGTTCCACCTAATTAAAGGTAAAATACTAATTGCTAAAAAGCTTTCTCTGTATGTCTTCTTGCTGATGACTGATGATGTTAGCTAGGGTGGGACAGCACTCATTACTAATGACTGATGACCAATGACTGATGACTGATGACGACCCTTCGACTTCGCGAGCGGGCAAGATGACTAATGACCAATGACTAATGACCAATGACTAATGACTTCTACTTATGATAGTTAATCCAGTATCTGCTAATTCCAGCGCCAGCCTGATTTCTCCTGAAATTGGCAAAAGTGCGATCGCTCCGGGTCATCCTCCCTTAAAAATAGGAATTCTAGCATCAGGAAGTGGCAGCAACTTCGAGGTAATTGCCCAAGCAATCCAAAACCAACAGCTTAATGTTCAAATTCCAGTATTAATTTACAACAACCCCGACGCCAAAGCCGCGACCAGAGCCAAAAAATACGGCATTCCTTCGATTTTGCTCAATCACCGCGATTGCAAAAGCCGCGAAGAATTAGATACAAAAATTGTTAAAACTTTTCAAGCTCATGATGTAGAATGGGTAGTAATGGCGGGTTGGATGCGTATCGTTACCAAAGTTTTGCTCGATGCTTTTCCCGACAAAGTTATTAACATTCACCCCAGTTTGCTGCCGAGTTTCACAGGAATTCGCGCTGTCGAACAAGCACTCGCAGCCAAGGTTAAAATCACCGGATGTACGGTGCATATCGCCCGTTTAGAAGTAGACAGCGGGCCGATTTTAATGCAGGCTGCCGTGCCGGTATTGCCTGATGATACCGCAGAAACGCTGCACGCGAGAATTCAGGTGCAAGAGCACAAGATTATGCTCGGTGCGATCGCCCTTATTGCCGAATCCCATCAACAACATTGTGACTAAAAACCTCACCAGTTCCGCATCTGTCCCGGAATTACCAGTCAGCGACTCGCCCCAAAAAAGGCCGCCGCTGACCGACTGCAATCGCTTGCAATTAATCCTGAAAGACAGGCTCAAAAAGAACATCGGCATCAAGGGAGAATTCTATCTGCCTTGCTTGCCATCGATGCTAGACGACTATCTTAAATTACTGTCAGACTTCTTAAACATTCTCGGACAAAACATCGACGCTGCCCAAGCCGAAAACTTGCGAATATTAATCGCCAACGCCTTAGCAGAAGGATTCAAAAATTCTCCCCACGCTAATCTAATAGTTTCATACTTTCCCGCCAATTCCCAAACCGGTTTAGCCGACGGCATTACTCTGAATACCAAGATTCAAATCGAATCAATGGCCGAGAAATATCATAGCTGGCCGGATATTCGCCCCGAACCTTTATTTGGTAGCCATCCCGATGCCAAAGTCATCGCCATTGCCACCGAATTAGGGGAATCAAGTAAAGCACCTATTTTAGATGTCGGTGCGGGCCCAGGGCGCAATAGTTTGCCTTTAGCAAGGTTAGGTCATGCCGTGGATGCGATCGAGCTAACACCGATATTTGCCGATCGACTATCAGCAGCAGCCACCGCCGAAAACTTGCCGATCAATGTCACTCAAGGCGACGTTTTAGACCCTTTATTGAGGATGAAAACCTATCGGTACAAATTAGCCATTGCTACCGAAGTTATCTCCCACTTCCGCTACCCCGAACAAGTCCGCTTATTCCTCGGTAAAATGTCCGATGCTGTTTTAAGCGGCGGGTTTATCTTATTCAGTGCTTTCTTAGCAGTAGATGGCTACGAACCCGACGAGATGGCAAAACAAATGTCTGAATTGTGTTGGTCTTATCTGATTACTAAACAAGAATTGCAAGCAGCAATCGAAGGTTTGCCGTTAGAAATTATTTCTGATGAATCTGTGATTGAATACGAACAAAAACATTTGCCTGAGTCGGCGTGGCCGCCGACACCTTGGTTTGTCAGTTGGGCTAGCGGGCGCGATTTATTTTCGGTGCAAGAAACGCCGCCGTTAGAGTTGCGGTGGATACTGATTAAACGCTTGTAAAGAGCTGTTTCTTTTATGTGGGCTTATATCATCTCCGGTAGCATCGGAATTAGGTAATGCGAGCGGGGATCACGCGAGTTCATCCAAATATATGATTCCGATGCTACCGGAAACGATATTACCGATAGGTCAAATTATTCAACCTGCAAATTACAAAATCCTTCGGTATCTTTTCCTGTTCTAAACGAATTGTTTGCTTGCATAAATCAGCAAATAAATCATGCTCCTCCGGTGTCAGGTAAAATAAGTTAGCAACCTTGCACAATTTACCCGGCACAGCAGATTCCTGAAATGTATCGAAAGTTTCTCGATCCATCATAACAGAAATTGTTTTATCAAAATAAGACCTTAACTGCGAAAGAATCTGGAACCCTTGGGCATCCAAATCGCCCCAGTAAATTATTTGGCAATTCCTTAGCCACTCAACATCTTTTAAAATAGCTACATTAAACCCCTTTCCCCACAGCGCAAAGCTGTTGGTTAAATCAGGCAAAGTGCGAAAATTCATCAGATTCTCAGTAATAATAAAGCGGTATCCTTGAAGATTGCGACGTTCAAAATCCGAAATGAGTATGCTCATCTCCGAGGTGCTAATGCCATACTTCACCTGTAGGTTTTGATCCAAAGCTCTGATAGTTACCGATGGCTCAGCATATCGCAAACCAAATCGCTTTTCAAAATCATTTTCTTCTTGATTAATAGCATCATCTGGCAGGATAGCTGACAGCAATTCATTTAGAATACCTTGATTTTGTTCGATGAACTTAGTGTGAACATTTATCGGTAGTTCGCGAAGATAAAGGTGGGGTTTGGGATTGTTTTGGAAATACAGGCATACGCGCAATAAATTATCCCACTTTCCTAAGTGCTTGATTACTTTTTTAGGATTTTGACTGAGCCAGATATTCAATTCAGGGAATTCATTTCTCATCCTTGCTACAGCTTTTTTAAAATCCGCCACTTCGGATTCCTTATTCACGAATTTGAGATAATCTGTCTCGGTTTCAAATATAATTCTGGATGGTAACGACTGCATATCAAAGCGAGTTTTCCGCCGTATCGACTCAACTTGATACCCGTACCCAACGCAATGTTTTGAGCCTTTCTTAAGTTGCTCAACAGCATCTCTTAGCTTCTGGAAGTCGTCGGGAATTGTGCGACCTGCCGTAAAATCTCGCGGGAAAAAAGGTTCTGCCTGGAGCAAGGATTGCAGGAAGGGAATATATAGTCGATCGGCTTTCTTTCTGATTTCGTCGGGTGTAATCATAAACAGACACAGTTAATTTGAAGCCATTTGTTTTAGACGCAGCTTTTCTAGGGATATATTATAAACCTTGGAGTCGTTCTCTTCACGGCTGTTTTCAACATAGTAAGCAGAGCCTACATAATCCTCAACAACGTAGATTTTGTCTTTGGGCGTAACTACCAGAAGCTGAAGATTTAATTGTTTAAATAACTCCATTGCATACTTTGCATTTTCTTCATCTAACTTGCTAAAAGCTTCATCAATGACCACCAGACGAAATGACTCAGATTTTGTTTTATCTTGTACTAATCCGAATTGATGGGCAATAGCTGACGCTAGGATGGTGTAGGCTAATTTAGCCTTTTGCCCGCCCGATTTTCCAGAGGAATCGGAGTAATATTCCTTCTGAGTGTGGTCATCTTTATTTCTGACGCTGACTGAGAAATTAAGCCAATTACGCACATCGGTGACTCTTGCTCTCCACGGCTCATCTGACTTGAGGCGATCGATCAGCTCTTTAATTTTTTTAAAGCTAGCTTCGTCAGCTTCAGAAGTTTGCTCAACGCCTACATCACGATAGCACAACGCCTTCAATTGATTTTTAAATTCCTTAATTTGGGTGTCTCGGTTAATTTCCGATTGGACTTGTATATAAGTCGAGTCTGTATACTCAATCACTTTTAAGGATTGATTTATCTCGTAAATTTTTTGTTTAATTTCACTTTCCCAGTCTTCTAACGCCTCTTTAAAATTAGAAATAGCGTCACTAATTTTCCGATCTAGCAGTTCTTTAAACTTTTGTTCCTGTGCGGGTAAACCATCTATTTCTATCCTTTGTAGCATCTTTTTGAACTCAGGAATCGCTTCTAATGATGCGTCAACATTGGCAGTTTCTTCGGGATACTCTCGCTTGTAACTATCCATCTGTTTGTCAATGCTTCTTTCCAAAGAAGTTAACTTGCTATTTGCGTCGTTTATGTGACTCTGGTAAGACTCATTTACTTCAGATTCCGAAGGATGGATGTTAGCGAGGGTCAGACTTTGATTTTTGAGACTCTCTTCAATTTTAGGAGTATAAGTCTGAATCTTTTCGGATGTGCATGATGTCGATCGCCTGTCGCATTCATCCCTCTGTTGTTGGTAAGCGTCGATATCGCGATCGAGATTAGCAATTTTTTTGTCAGCGCCAGTTTTATCTGCTTCCTTTTTCTGAATGTCAGCGCTGACAGCAGCTAGTGTTCTTTTCAAGTCATTTAGGCGATCGCAACTTTCCTCTAACTCCTGCTTTTGCTCTACTAGCTTTTGCTTCTTGCTAGCCTCCGGTTTCCAGTCGATCGCAGAAAAATCATTGAATTCCAATAACTTTTCTAGCAGCTTCTTTTGATGGTCGCACTCTTCTTGTGCTGTTTCAATCTCCTTGATCGCTTTTTCTACTATATCAATCTCTGCTTTACGCTCATTCAGTTTAGCTTCACAATCCTTGATTTTCTCAGAATTGTCCCATCCCAAAATATATTGACTTTTGTCGTTGATTCGATGGCGATCGTCTTTTTCATGTCTATTCCCCTTTTTCATCAAACCATTTTTTGTAATAGCATAATTCTCCCGCTCGAACCTATCTAAATCTTCACAACAGATGCAGCTACCAAATTTGTTTAATAATTCATTACTCAGCCAAGGACTATATTCAGGAGCGGGTTTAATCTCTAATTTATAAAACAATGAATTCTGAGCTAAATTTCTAGTTTCCTGAGCTACATTTTTAGTGCAAACTTTCTCATAAACCACGCGGCCCCGCAGATTAGTTCGATCGACATATTGAGTGAATTTATGGTAATGCCTTTCAGTAACTAGAAGTCGCAGTCCCAAGTTGTGCAGCAGTTTTTCGATCGCCCCTTCCCACTCGCCTTCTCCATCCTTTACCTTCAGCAGTTCGCCGACAAAAGGAATTTCCGCCTCAGCAATTTCTAAAGCTTTTAGTATCTCTTTTCTGAGTTTGAAATTTATACCAGGAATCTGATTTCTCCGCTGCTTTAAAGATTGCAGTTCTTCGTTTAACTCAGTGTAAATTTTTTGAAGTTGCTGCCAACAATTTTTTTGCTCATCGCGTTGGTTTGTTAATTCTCCCAGTTGAATAACAACCAGTTCTTGATTTTCACTCCCTCGGATTGCAGAACTATTAAATGTGTTCTGGTCACTGTAAACTGGAAATCCTATACCTTCAGCAATTTTATTATATTTTTTGGCTGCTATTTTATAATTATAGATCCGTTCCTCTAAAGTCTTAATTGCCTGTTCTAAATCTTTTATTTGCCGTCCTTTATCGTCATTTTCAATGTCTAATTTTAAATTTAGCTCTTGCTGTCGCAAGCGTTTTAAAGCCCCATTTATTTCTACTAAATCCTGGTTTGCTTGAGTATGTTCCTGTTGTTTGTCTACAATTACTGTTTGCAACAAACCTATTTTACGCTGAGCAAAATAGGCAGGAACAACTCGTAATACTTCCTTCACTTGATCCAGATTCCGCTTGACATTTTCGTAGTTGTCAGAATCAGCAATTAGCGGTCTTAAAATCTCTATCTGTTTCTTTGCTTTCTGCATTGCTTCATGGGAACAAGTTAAATCTTCATAATATTTAGTTAGCTTTTGTATTTCCTCCTCAAGATTAATTTTGTCCAGCATATGACCGCGCACAAACTCATTTAATTCTCCAATTTCTTTGATGCTGACTGTCTGATTGAATAAATCGAAAGCTTTTTCAGATTCCACACCAAAGGTTTTGCGAAAGTGTTTGCTGTAGTCAACAAATGTGTCAAATATTTCTATCTTTGGTTGCAATAAAGAGGCTAATTGCTTTTTTAATTCTGGGAAGTTTTCAAAATTATTGAAGTGTTCGGCGATGCTGAGTTTACCAGCAGCAACCACAAACAACTTTTCAACTTTCTCTTTTACACACAAAACCTGAGCCAAGGTGACTTTCTGTTCGCATCCTTTGTTATAGAAATAAGCGAGTAAAACTGAATAATCATCTTTGGTACGCAGGTACTTCGGTTTAGATTTGTGGTCATCTTCACTTTTAATTGTGCTGTAAGCTCCGAGTACATAGGTCTTTTCATCTCGCTCTCGCTTTCGCTTTTCCGAACCTGAAGCCAAGTTATAATTCCGCTTTCTACTGGGCACCAGCAATGTCAGCAGTGCATCAACCAACGTCGATTTACCCGAACCATTAGCCCCCGTGAGCAAGGAAGTGTAACCGCATGGGGCGATCGTACCCTGACTAAAAGTTCCCCAGTTTAATACTTCAAGCCGATGCAAGCGGTATCCAGCTTTGGAATTGTCTGGTTCAAATTCAAGCATTAGATTTGCCATGTGCTTTTAACTCTTCTTTGATTTCCTTCAATTTGTCAGCGGGAATTTTAGCTTTGAGGATGCGGCGAACCTCATATTCGCCTTCTGTACCCTTTAACTCTTTTAAAAAGTGCAACTTGACGGCTCGATCGATCGTACTGTCAAATTTTTTCACAAGCTGTACGTCATTAGTTTGCTCTTGAAAAAACGGACGCATTAAATCGTGAATTTTATATTTAGACAGAATGCAGCGAGTGGAATTAGAGGTGCTGGCCTCAAATTCTAGCAATTCCTCGCGCAATAAAACACATAGTATCGTAACTTCCCAACTCAGGGCAACTCTCCTAACCAGCCTGGGAAGTGTTTTTGCTTGCTCGTCGTCATCCTCGCGATCGGGCTGCTGTAAATAAGCATACCCTTCTTTTTCATCTAAATAAACTGTCACGCCAATTTTCCCGAAGTATTCTTTGACGTTTCGTTCGTTGTTCAATAGCAGACCCCAATCACTGTCATCCTCATACAGAATACCTTGTAGTAATTTGATGATTGCTGGTGCGTAGGGTGCTATAAGGTCGTTTTCTATCATAAATTTGCTGTGCTTATCTTTTAAAAATAACTTGCGGCAGTGTCAGGTGCATGAGGTTTTCCTTATTGTAACTGGCGATGTCTATGCGATCGCTCGCGGAGTCATCGATCGCGTGTTTTCGATCGCCCGAAGCGATCGCCAAATAAGCAATAACTTCAGGTAAACCGTTTTCCACCGGATACCTCTCAATTATTTCAGCTAGCGTTACCTGATGTTGACTTTCCAACATTGCAGCAATCCGCTGCTTCAATACTTCCTCATCCACATAACAATAATTTCGGAGTTCCTCAAGTTTCTTCCTCGATAAATCGCCATTTTCCTCGCTAAAATTGTAGCTTTTAAATATTCGCTCTTCTGTGGGTTTCCACCTCGGTCTGTCCATCACCATTTGCACTTCCGGGTCGCCTTCTATCCAGATAAATTCCTCAGTTTCTGGAGGATTCTCCACCACGGTAAGTGCTAATTTTTTAATTTGGGCAATCAGTTCTTTCACTCGCCTGTTCTCTGCGATATGCTGTTCTGCCAGCGTTTTTCGCAACTGTTCGGCAAGACGATAATTTGATTTAATAATTTTGTCGCTAGCTTTAATTAGACTGCGTTTAATTATTCGTAGTATGGGATTTTTTTTACCCAAATCATGAAGTTCTGGCAAGCCATATACCCCATCAATCATTTTTTCCAATTCTTCCTGTTTGGAAGGATCTGCCAGAAAATTTCGGAAGGCATAGAAGCTGCGCCCCTGATCGGATTTTCTAATTTCTTCATCGGCATCAATTACCTGTGCGACAACTAAACCCTTTCCCCCCTCCTCTTTTAGCTGTGCCTTTTTCACTTTGTCCGTGATTGCTTTAAAATTTTGCTCGACTTCTCCAAAGTCAGCAAGCAGCCGACGCGCCACATCATTAGCTTTAAGAAACCACTCTTTGAGCTTAGCTTCGCTGTAGCGCTCAACCTCACCAGTTTGTTCGATGGTGTCGATTTCTTTCTGAATGGCTGCTTTTTGTTTTTCTAATTCCTCCAAACGCACTGCTGGATCTTCTGTACTTTTAGTGACAATTTCTTTGAGCAGTGCAAATATCTCTAAAAACTGGGATTCAGTGCCAATAAACTCTCTCCTCTTCAAATCTTCCAGCCAACCAATCGCCCGATTAGTACCCGGTGCAAGTTCAAAAACTGGATCGTCATTTTTTGTTAAATAATATTTCTTCAAGAACTGATGATCGCTATTGCACCAAGTGTCCAGGTAAGTCTGTGCTTTCCTACAATATCGTTCCGGTTCATGTTCGCGCAGCTTCTCTAAATAATTTTCAAGTTTTTCTACGAGTTCTGATTGGGAAACGGTAATCTTATCTGAAGACTTGAACTGTAGATATAAAAAACTAATAATTAATGGTGCATTGTCAATTCTTAAAAGATTGAGACTAGGCTCATTTTTTAAGTCATATTCTATGCTGTCATGTTCCATATTTAAAGGATTATATTAACAATTTAATTGTCTTAAAGCTTGAAATTCAGTATTTACGAGTATGAGTTATGAGTGCTAGTAAATTTATTTTACCGCACACTGCATAACTCATACACTCTTAAAATTTAAACCTCAGATGCCCGCAATTGTCCGCAGGCGGCATCGGCCTCTAAGCCGCGAGAATACCGCACGCTAACTGCAATTTTCTTCTCCTTCAAAACCGCAACAAAATTATTGATTCGATTGGGAGTCGGACGCTGATATTCAGCTTCTTGAATCGGATTGTAAGGAATCAAATTGACGTGACACTGAAAACCGCGCAACTGAGTTGCTAACTCGGCTGCGTGTTCTGGTAAATCATTTACGTTTGCTAAGAGCACGTATTCAAAGCTTAATCTGCGTCCAGTCGATCGCACATATTCCCGACATTCTGCTACTAACTCACCCAAAGGATAAGGGCGGGCGCTAGGAATTAACTCTTCGCGCAATCTTTGATTGGAAGCGTGGAGGCTGACGGCGAGGGTAACTTGCAGTTGATGTTCGGCTAGTTGGCTGATGCGATTGCGAATTCCTACTGTAGAAATGGTGATGTTGCGCTGTCCAATTCCTACGTCTTGATTCAAACACTTGACAGCAGCTACAACATTATCGAAATTCAGCAGGGGTTCGCCCATTCCCATAAATACGATGTGGCTGACTCGGCGGCCGAAATCTTGCTGTACTGTCAAGACTTGATCGACAATTTCGTTTACTTCTAAATTGCGCTTGAAACCGCCTTTTCCCGTAGCGCAAAAGTCGCAGCCCATCGCGCAGCCAACTTGGGCTGAGACGCACACTGTCAGCCGTTTTTCGGTGGGAATGCCGACGGTTTCGATGATTTGACCGTCTGCTAATTTTAGAAGATACTTTACGGTAGAGTCTGGTGCGACCGATCGATAGTGAATGGTCGATCGCCCGATCGGGACTTTAGCAACAGTCTCGCGCCACTGTTTAGAGAATACAGAAATCTCAGAGATCGATCGCGCGCCTCTCTCATAAATCCACTGGTACAACTGCTTCCCGCGATAAGCGGGTTGCCCGTTTTGCTGTACCCACTCCGTTAACTCAGCCAAACTCGCGCCCAACAACGGCGGAATTTTACCAGACTCAACAGCCAAAGCAGCAGTCTTGCGAGACTGATTCGCACCCTTGGAATTACCAGAAGAGTACACCTGAGAAACGGAAGTAGAAGGCATAGGTCATCAGAAAATTTAAAGCCATCCTCCATATTAAAACTTCTCGACCAAAGCTGCCGTTAATTCTGAAAAAGGTGAAGTCTCGATCCCTCTAAATCCCTTAACAAGGGCGACTTTAAAAATAATCCGGTTCCCCCCTTTAAAAAAGGGGGTTAGGGGGCTGTTATTGTAGACTCACAAAGAAAACTCCAGACAGAAATCTGCACAATCAAGAATCCAGTTAATTTTTGACCAAATCCCCCAAAAATTGCGTGTAAATGACCGCAGCCCCCTAAAATAAACTCTGGAGTTTATTTTAGGGTATGCAATCTGACTGCTTTCCATCACAATTAATGCAACTTTTATGGTGCTAAATATTCTTGCGCTGCCCTTAGCGTTTCAATTTACATCCCCCGGCCCGATTATCTTTCAACTCGGCCCCGTAGCTATCCGTTGGTACGGGCTGTTGATAGCTTCTGCCGTCTTAATAGGGGTCAGTTTGTCCCAATATTTGGCCGAAAAGCGCCGCGTCAACCCAGAATTGCTGGGCGATTTAGCAATTTGGCTGGTTCTGGGCGCTATTCCCTGCGCTCGAATTTATTACGTGGCTTTTGAGTGGCCGCAATATGCCCAAAGACCTGAAGATATTATAGCGATTTGGAAAGGCGGAATTGCTATTCACGGGGCGATTTTGGGCGGCACGATCGCAGCTTTAATTTTTGCGAAAATCCAGCGAGTTTCTTTTTGGCAATTGGCAGATTTAATCGCGCCTTCGGTAATTCTCGGTCAGGCGATCGGACGCTGGGGAAATTTCTTTAACTCCGAAGCTTTTGGCGGCCCTACGGATTTACCTTGGAAACTTTATATTCCGCCAAACAGCCGCCCGATCGGCTACGCTAATTTTGAATACTTCCACCCCACATTTCTCTACGAATCTCTGTGGAATTTGACAGTATTTGGGTTGCTGCTGACTTTGTTCTTCCGCGATTTGCAAGGAAAAATTAGGTTGAAAACAGGTGCTTTGTTTTTGGTTTACCTGGCAGCTTACAGTTCCGGTAGAGTTTGGATTGAAGGGTTGCGAACTGATAGTTTGATGTTCGGGCCACTCAGGGCTGCACAGATGGTAAGTTTGACTGGGATTGTGTTAGGTTTGGGCGGGTTGGCTTGGCTTTATTTGCTCGATCGACCTTTACCCGATGTTGTCTCCCCCAATAGCGATCGGGCAAATATCGATCGCAAATCCCCGGGCGATCGATAAAAAACCCCAGAGAGGTTAGTCTCTAGGGCTCAAAACCAGGGTGCATCTACCATCCCTTACTTCCAGCCAAAATCGGTGCATCCGGAAGCGCCGGTAAATTTAGCAAATTTTTTAGCAGCCATGAGTTTGACAGAAATTGAAGCCCCCCTTTCAGGGGTGTACATTGTAGGTGCAGGCCCGGGAGACCCGGATTTGTTGACTGTTAAGGCTCAAAAATTACTGGCTGTCGCCGATGTCATATTATTTGCTGATTCCCTAATCCCGCAGCAAATTTTGCAGGGAGTGCGCGCAGATGCTGAAGTTATCCAAACTGCAGATAAGACTCTCGAAGAGATTGTACCTTTGATGGTGGAACGAGTGCGCGCCGGGAAAAGCCTCGTCCGCCTCCATTCCGGCGATCCCTGTCTCTACGGCGCTGTGGGCGAACAAATGCAAGCTTTGGCCGAGGCGGGAATTGCTTTTGAGGTAATTCCGGGAATTAGCGCTTTCCAACTTGCCGCAGCGAAACTTAAAATTGAGTTGACAGTTCCCGGAATTGTACAGACAATTATTTTGACCCGAATTAGCGGCCGTACGGAAGTACCCGATCGCGAAGAATTGGCGAGTTTAGCGGCCCATCAAGCGAGTTTGTGCCTGTATTTGAGCGCGCGCCATGTCGATCGAGCTCAAGCTAAATTGATGGAACATTACCCATCGGATTTACCAGTGGCGATTTGTTATCGCTTGGGCTGGCCGGATGAAAAAATTGTCCTGGTTCCCCTTGACAAAATGGCGGTTGCTACCCGCGAAAATAGTTTGTTCAGAACGACAATGTATGTTATCAGTCCGGCGTTGGGAAAAGAAGCCCAAGGGCGATCGCGCTTGTACCATCCAGAGCACGATCGGCTTTTCCGTCAGTAGTCAGTAGTGGTTGACAATTCCCAATTCCCAATTCCCAATTCCCAATTCCCAATTCCCCATTCCCCATTCCCAATTCCCCATTACCCATGAAAGATTTAACTCGCAGAGAATTTATGACTGTCACCGCATTAACCGCCGGATTTGCCTTAGCAGTTCATCCTATTTCGTTGGCAACTATTACCACAGATAAAACTGGCTTAATAGCAGGTGAAGTAAAAATTCCCGTGAAAGACGAGTTCATTCCAGCCTACAGAGCAATGCCCGCTACTGGCAGCGATTTTCCAGTAATTTTAGTAATTCAAGAAATCTTCGGAGTTCATGCACACATTCAAGATATTTGCCGCCGTTTTGCCAAATTAGGCTATTTGGCGATCGCCCCAGAAATGTTTGCCCGTCAAGGCGATGTTTCTAAAATCACCGACATCCAAGAAATTATTAGTAAAGTTGTCTCGAAAGTTCCCGACGCTCAAGTTATGTCCGATTTAGATGCTACCGTAGAGTGGGCACAAAAGTCAGGAAAAGGCAATATTAATAAGTTGGGAATTACCGGATTTTGCTGGGGAGGCCGAATTGTTTGGATGTACGCGGCCCACAACCCAAAAGTCAAAGCAGGAGTGGCTTGGTACGGGCGTTTGGTTGGAGCTTCTACGGCTTTAACTCCCAAACAGCCGATCGACCTTGCAGCAACTTTGACAGTGCCCGTATTGGGTCTTTACGGTGGCAACGATGACTCAATTCCCCTGGATACAGTCGAAAAAATGCAGCAACTGCTCAAAACCGGCAGCAGCGGTTCCGAAATCGTAGTTTATGCAGATGCGCCGCACGGTTTTAATGCCGACTATCGCCCCACTTACCGAGAAAAAGATGCCAAGGATGCTTGGCAAAAGCTGCAAAATTGGTTTAAGAAGCACGGAGTTGCATAACACATTCCCAATCAATATTTGCTCGCTACCCCTTGACAGGTCAATATAGTATCTACAAATCTTGGTATTTTAGATATTTATTTTTGGGGATTCGTGAAGATATAATTGCGGCTAGAAACGTTCGTATTGCGGACTTTATTCCGCTTCTTTTTGTGGCTAGAAACGTTCGTAGTGCGAACTTCAGTCCGCTCCTTTTTACGGACTAAAGTCCGCACTAAAAACCAATTTTATCGTTTTTAATTGACCGGAAACGATATAAGTTAGTATTATATCTTAGGGGGGAATTTCACCAACAATCTGTAACTTACCTCCAGAATATCTATCAACCCGCCCTGACTGAACGACTAGGGCAAAATCAAGCCATTTCTTCCTGCAATCCCTCACGGGATTTAGCTTTCCTGCTAAATGCAAAAACACCAACTACCAGCATAAAAACAACAATTGTTCTACATTGAACCAAAAAATGCAAACCCGCAGCTAAAAATATTCGTATATACTTGGTTGTCAAACAATACAAATACCTAAATTTAATTCTAACAAAATAAAGGTGGCGCGAAGCAGCCTATTTGCGATCGAAAACAGCCAGACAGGCAATCTGAACAATATCAGTGTAGCCCGATCGCCCTTAAGACAGTTGGGTTTGTGGGCGCAACTTGGTAAACTGGCCTGTGTAGAATTATAGATCGACAGGTAAGCCCGTGCTAGACGAACAAGCTAAAAAGACCATCTTGCGGAAAATCCCCCACGGATTGTACATCTGCGGCGTCAAAGACGGGGAGGAACTCAACGGTTTCACCGCTAGCTGGGTGATGCAATCTTCCTTTACCCCTCCCTTAGTCGTCAACTGCGTCAAGCAAGACTCAAAATCCCACGCCATGATCGAAGCCAGCGGAGTCTTTGCTTTGAGTTTCCTAGAAGCAGGACAAAAAGAGTTAGCCCAAAAATTCTTCAAGCCGCAGCGGCGCGTTGGCAATAAATTTGAGGATGTAGAATTTTATGCCGGGGCCGAAACTGGTTGTCCGATTATCTCCGACTCTCTGGGTTACATTGAGTGCAATGTTGTCGGTGCTGTAAAACACGGTGATCATACGGTGTATGTCGGAGAAGTGGTAGCCGCCGGCGTTCACCGAGAAGGCGATCCGTTGCTATTAGAAAGCACTGGTTGGAATTACGGCGGCTAAAAACTTGGCAATTGGCAATTGGCAATTGCCAATTGTCAGTTGTCAGTTGTTAGTTGTCAGTTGTTAGTTGTTAGTTGTTAGTTGTTATTTGTTAGTTGTCAGTTGTTAGTTGTTAGTTGTTAGTTGTTAGTTGTTATTTGTTATTTGTTAGTTGTTAGTTGTTATTTGTTATTTGTTATTTGTTAGTTGGTAGGGGCGGTGGATGGTGCGTGCCCGCCCTCTCAGTTGTTAGTTGCTAGGGGCGGTGCCCCGTGCCCGCCCTCTTAGTTGTTAGTTGTTAGTTGTTAGTTGTTAGTTGCTAGATATAGCGGCTCGATCGCGTTGTGAGGTATGCCCTGTTTGGCCAATGCCCTGTTTGGCCAATGCCCTGTTTGGCCAATGCCCGACATTACCTCATATGAGAGCTGGAAATACTATAGTTAATTGTTAAGCGATTCACAATAGATAAAAAATCAGCAACAATCTTGTCGGTGTTGTCGGGAGTTAAAATCGGGACGTGGACAAAAATACATTGAGTGGGTATTTGAGAATCATGAATATGCTTTAAAACCGCATAATAGAGGTCTTCGCAAACATATTTCCCGGCTTCGTGACTGATTTCTGTGACGGCTAAATCTGCGACTAGCGCTTCAAGATTAACTGTTGTTTTCAAAATGTCCGTATCGCAGCAAGCGCAGGATTCCACGGTTAATTTTTCCCTGCTTTCTGCCATGCCACAGCAGATAATTATGTCTGGTTGGAGTTGGTTGATTTGGGCGATCGCCAAATTCGCTGCTAGCTGGGAATCTACGGGTAGTTTCCTCAAAAAAGTTAGGGAATCAGGCAAAGATTGAATTTGGGAAATGTTAGCTAATAAATCGTCAGAAGAATTTGATTGCTGATGCGATCGCCAAGTGTCAAATGAAGTTAGCAGGATTTTGGTATTCATATAATCTCCCGTAAATTGACGTGCAGAAAACCTTGTCGCTGGGTAGGGGCGAGTATCAAAAATCCTCTGGTTTTACAGCAGAAATACTGATGAACCAGTCCCTACGACTCTCGAATATGGGAATCAGGAATTGAAAATTCATCAGACTGTTGGCTGTTGGCTGTTGACTGTTGGCTGTTAACTGTTGGCTGTTAACTGTTGACTGTTGGCTGTTAACTGTTAACTGTTAACTAATGACTACTGACTAATGACTAATGACTAATGACTACTGACTAATGACTACTGACTAATGACTAATGACTAATGACTAATGACTAATGACTACTGACTACTGACTACTGACTACTGACTACTGACTACTGACTACTGACTACTGACTACTGACTACTGACTACTAACTACTAACTACTAACTACTGACGTTTTGTGCAATAATACTAAAAATTGATCATATAAGGCAAGTAAGTCAATGTCTGTCATCGCAGTAGTAGACTATGACATGGGCAATCTGCACTCGGTCTGTAAAGGCTTGGAAAATGTGGGCGCAGTGCCAAAAATTACGGATTCTCCTGCTGCAATCGAGCAGGCTGATGCGGTGGTTTTGCCGGGAGTTGGTTCCTTTGACCCGGCAATGCAGAATTTGCGATCGCGCAATTTGATAGAACCGATAACAAATGCGATCGCCTCTGGAAAGCCTTTTTTAGGCATTTGTTTGGGCTTGCAAATGCTGTTTGACAGTTCCGAAGAAGGTACAGAAGCAGGATTGGGAATTATTGCCGGAAAAGTGCGCCGATTTCGCTCGGAACCGGGGTTAACCATTCCGCACATGGGATGGAATCAGTTAGAATTTACTCAGCCAAATTTGCCGCTGTGGCACAATCTTTCATCTCAACCTTGGGTGTATTTAGTGCATTCCTATTATGTCGATCCGGTGGACTCAACAGTCAAAGCTGCATTGGTGACGCACGGAAGTCAGACGGTGACGGCGGCCATAGCTAAAGACAATCTGATGGCCGTACAATTTCACCCGGAAAAGTCTTCAAGCACGGGATTGCAAATGCTCTCAAATTTTGTGAATCAAGTGAGAACAAAAGTAGCCGCTTAGAGTCAATTAAAAACCCGATTTCTTCAAGAAACCGGGTTTTTAATAAATCAGCTATGTTCGATCGCCAATCTTATTTGAGACACTTTAAAATCACCACCGATCGCGCCGTCACCGGAACAGCTTTCCCCTTTGCATAAATTCGCCCTTGAGATTCCACAAATTTCGGTTCAGCAGTGTCAAGCACAGCAATCCACTGCAAACTTTGAAAGCGAGGGGGAATCACAAAATCCAGCGTCTCCCAATAAGCATTGAAAAACAACAGAAAACTATCGTCGATAATCCGTTCGCCGCGAGCATTTGGCGTAGCAAGTTGTTCGCCGTTGAGGAAAATGCCGATCGCCTTAGCATATCCCACTTGCCACTGTTCGTCAGTCATTTCCCCGCCATCGGGGTTAAACCAAGCAATATCGCTAACTTGAGAACCGTGAATGGCGCGCCCTTGGAACCACTTACGCCGGCGGAATACCGGATGTTCGCGCCGCAAGCGGGTTAA
This sequence comes from Microcoleus sp. S36a_B3, assembly GCF_036700745.1. Classification (NCBI taxonomy): domain Bacteria; kingdom Bacillati; phylum Cyanobacteriota; class Cyanophyceae; order Oscillatoriales; family Microcoleaceae; genus Microcoleus; species Microcoleus sp. S36a_B3. The sequence continues at coordinate 192,654 of NZ_JAUBPN010000006.1, forward strand.
CTCGCGGGTAAATTCGAGTTGATCGGCGTTTTTGAACTGCAATCCCCAATCCACCCACGAGATTTCATTGTCCTGACAGTAAGCGTTGTTATTGCCTCCTTGACTTCGCCCCATTTCGTCTCCCGCCACCAGCATCGGCACCCCTTGGGACAGCAGTAACGAAGTTAAAAAATTCCGCTTTTGGCGTTCTCGCAACGCCTGCACTTCGGGATCCTCAGTTTCCCCGTCCCCAGCACAGGGGTCTGGCGGAGGTGGATATTCTCCCTCTCCTAGCGCTTCGGTATATGGGAATTCCACCATCGTGCAGTTCCAAGACTGATTGTGGTTTTCCCCGTCGCGACTGTCTTCACCGTTAGCTTCGTTGTGTTTTTGGTTGTAGCTGACCAAATCGTGCAGGGTAAACCCGTCGTGGGCAGTGATAAAGTTGATGCTGGCGTGGGGTCGCCGTCCGTTACTTTCGTACAAATCGGAACTTCCGGTAAAGCTGTAGGCAAACTGAGAGAGAGTTTCATCGGTTCCCCGCCAAAAGTCGCGCATGGTATCGCGGTAGCGACCGTTCCACTCCGACCACAGCAAGGGGAATTTTCCGACTTGATAGCCGCCTTCGCCGATGTCCCAAGGTTCGGCGATTAACTTGACATCGCACAAAACTGGGTCTTGGTGGATGATATCGAAAAAGGCAGCAAAAGTATCGACGCGATCGGTTTCCCGCGCTAAAACCGTCGCCAAATCGAAGCGGAACCCATCGACGTGCATCTCCAACACCCAATACCGCAAGCTGTCCATAATCAGCTTCAATACTTGGGGATGGAAGACGTTGAGGGAGTTGCCGCAGCCGCTGTAATCCATGTAGTAGCGGGGATTCTCTTTCACGAGGCGGTAGTAAACGGCGTTATCGATGCCTCGAAACGAGATGGTCGGGCCCATGTGGTTGCCCTCTCCGGTGTGGTTGTAGACCACATCGAGAATCACCTCAATGCCCGCAGCGTGCAGGGCTTTGACCATTTCCTTAAATTCATTCACCTGTTCGCCGGTGTCGCCGCTGGCGCTGTAGCTGGAGTAAGGTGCGAAATAGTTAATCGAGTCGTAGCCCCAGTAGTTCCGCAGTCCCTTGGCATCCAGAAATCCGGGACAGCCGATGAAGTGGTGGACGGGGAGGAGTTCGACGGCGGTAATCCCCAAGGATTTCAGGTGGTCGATGGCGGCGGGATGGGCGAGTCCGGCGTAGGTTCCCCGCAAGGGTTCGGGAATGTCGGGATGCAGTTGAGTAAAGCCTTTGACGTGCATCTCGTAGATGATGGTTTTGTGCCAAGCCAGTTGTGGGTGAGTGTCGCCTTCCCAGTCGAAGGATTCATCGATGACAACGGCTTTGGGGATTAAATGAGAATCGTCTAATGCGCTGTAGGATAAGTCTTCGGCTTCGTCGTCCCAGTCATAGCCGAAGAGTTCCCGTCCGTGATCCACATCTCCGGCGATGGCTTTTGCGTAGGGGTCGATCAGCAGTTTGGCGGGGTTGAACCGATGTCCGGCTGAGGGTTCGTAGGGGCCGCGGACGCGAAACCCGTACAATTGACCGGGTTTGATGCCGGGAATGTAGCAGTGCCAAATGAAGTTGTAGACTTCAGTCAGCGGGACTCGGGTTTCCCACCCTTTTTCGTCGAACAAGCACAATTCGACTGCTGTGGCATTTTCGGAAAATAGGGCAAAATTAGTGCCTTTACCGTCCCATGTTGAACCCAAGGGATAGGGTTTACCGGGCCAAAGTTTTAAATCCATAGAACCTAGAGTGGTAATTTTATTTAAGTTGAACAATCAATCATTAGACTTGTAGCAAAAAGCCTTTCCTATCATGTTCGATCGATTACCATCACAAAAACCGCTTTTGGGCGGACGGTCGTCCGCACGCGCGATCCTTGCTGATTGCGATCGATCGAACATGATATCAATGGTAGGCAAGATGCCTGCTGTTTACAGACTTTTTAGGAGAAAACTATTCAACTTGATATAGAATAAAGCTTTGATGCCGAAGGCTGACCTCGGCTTGGCCTGTAAGTTTTTCGGGCAAAGTCGAACCGTCCCCCATCCACTGAGGGTCGGATGAGTCTAAGACTTTTTGCCAGTTTCCTTCTGGTAGTACAAGTTTAGTTTTTTGTGTGGTATCGCTGAAATTAAAGATTGCTAAGACTTCACTGTCGTCAACGCTTCTGATGAGGGTAATGATTTTTTCACCGTCAAAACTGTTAATATCAATGCTTTGGCGATCGCGACACTTCAAGGCAGGAATTTCTTGGCGAAGTTTGATCAGAGTTCGATACAACTCTAACAACACTTTATGCTTGCCTTCGCGCCGTTTTTTCCAGTTAAGCTTTGATTGCAAAAATGTTGTCTTGTCTTGTACGTCCGGCGGTTCTCCTGTGTGGTGAAATTCTTTGAACTCGGCCTTTCTTCCCTGGCGCACCGACTCAACTAAATCTGGATCGCCGTGGCTGACAAAATACAGAAATGGTGCTTCTTCACCGTACTCTTCCCCCATAAATAATAAAGGAATGTAAGGAGAAAGCAATACCGTAGCTGCTGCCAATTTTAGTGCTTCAAACGAGACCAAATGTGCCAGCCGTTCGCCTAACATTCTGTTGCCCACTTGGTCGTGATTTTGGCAACAAACGACGAATTGATCCGGGTCGAAATTGCCCGCCGGACTGCCGTGGTAGCGCTGTCTAAATTCCGAATACTCTCCTGCATAAGCAAATCCTTCTTGCAAGACTTTCACTAAGGTTCTGAACTCGCGAAAATCTTGGTAATAACCTAGGTCTTCCTTGGTAATGAGGCTGTGCAAACAGTGGTGAAAATCATCGCACCATTGGGCATTGATATCGTAGCCGCCTTTGCTGGGAGGATTGATAATCCGAACGTCGTTGAGGTCGCTTTCAGCAATTAAGTAAAACGATCGCCCTTGCTGTTGGGACAATTCTCCGGTTTTTTCGGCTAACTCGGCTAAAAAGTGCTTGGCGGAGAAGTCGTAAATCGCGTGAATGGCATCTAACCTCAGCGCATCAATGTGACAATCCCGAAACCAGTAGAGGGCATTTTCGATAAAGAAATTGCGAACGCCATAGCTACCAGCATCATCAAAGTTGAGGGCGTTTCCCCAAGGGGTACGATATTTATCGGTAAAGTAGGGGGCAAAATTCGAGGTATAGTTGCCTTCGGGGCCTAGGTGATTGTAGACGACATCTAGGACAACGGCTAAGCCTTTTTGGTGGCAAGCATCGACTAGGGTTTTCAAGCCGTTAACGCCGCCGTAGGAGGATTGAACGGCAAAGGGATATACGCCATCGTAGCCCCAATTGCGATCGCCCGGAAACTGCGCCACGGGCATAATTTCGATCGCGTTAACTCCCAATTCTTTCAAGTCATCGAGACGGTCAATCATTGCCTCGAATGTTCCTTCTTCGGTAAACGCGCCTACGTGTACCTCGTACATGATATAGTCTGCCAGAGCAATCCCTTGCCAGTCGGCATCGTTCCAAACAAATGCACTTTGATCGACTACTTCTGAGGGGTTGTGAACGCCTTCGGGTTGACTATAGGATGCTGGATCTGGTAGCGTTGTCTTTCCATCTAGTTGATAGGTATAAAGCGTACCTGGAGACACCCCTTGGGCTGTGACAGTCCAATATCCTCTCCGTTTTTTTTGCATGGAGATTAGTTGTGGTTCGGGTGCTGTGATTTGGACTGCTACATCTTGTAACAAGGGTGCCCATAGCGTAAATTCACAGCGATTATTGCCCAGATACGTTGCGCCAATTCTCATATTTACTGATTGATTCCATGTAACATCATATTTTTGCTCCAATTTAACGATTCTATTTTTTTTATCAACTATTCGATCGTTTTTTGGATGCCAGCCGCAGGCGTTATCCTCGAAGTATGTTTCAACATCGGGCTTGTCTATCCCAATTTGCTTCGATTTTTCAGACATTCCCTGCTGGCTTGACAGAAGTATAACAGTAAGCTGGCTGTTTGCCAAGCGATAGTCGATATTATCCCCTCTCTCAAGAGAGCTTTATCACTTCAAAAAACCCTTGATTAGAGCGAGTTTCAGCCAATTTGAGATGGGACATTAGCTTTTTTCCAGCCATTATTTTATTTTTTAGTTGGATACATCATAGGTTGAGCGACAGGAGCATCTGCCAAATGTATGATATTTGACAGACAAAATGGCGATCGTCATTTATAATTACCGACGGCCAGGGAGCATCAAGCCAGCTTTTATATCGTTTCCGATAGCATCGAAATCACATATTTAAATCATTGATAGTGAGGTCGCGCTGGCGAAGTCGATCGCCAGCGCGACGGCACTATATAATTCCGATGCTACGGGATTTGATATTATAGGGCATCCCCGCTGGCGATCGATCGCAGAATCGGTTTCGGGCGATCGCGAGTATTGTACAGCTAGCGATCGAGACGCTGGCACTCTTAATGCTTTCGGGAGATATTCCCCAATTTATGCAGATATTTTGGGCCGGGGCGAACTCGCCAAAGCACTCAAAGAAATGCTGCTAAGTCGGAGATGCAGCCTTGCATTCCAACTTAGTTTGGCGAATCAAATTAATTATAAAATAGTGTGACAAATTGGGTGTTAAATGAGCTTGAGAATCTGCGGCAACCGCCAAATCAAAACTCTGCCGGGACTAGCCACTCGTCCTACGCCTTCGCGAGTCAGAGAAGCTTTGTTTAATATTTGGCAGGGGACGATCGCAGGTTGCAGATGGCTTGACATTTGTACCGGCAGCGGCTCGATGGGCGCAGAAGCTTTGTGTCGGGGGGCGGCTAGTGTTACTGGCATCGAACAGTCGGCGAAAGCTTGTGCGATTATTCATGAAAACTGGGAGAAAGTAGCAGGCTCTTCCCAAACATTCCAAATCCTGCGGGGAAACGCGATGGTAAAATTGGGGGCGCTGGGAGGACAGCAGTTCGATCGCGTTTACTTCGATCCGCCCTACGCCAGCGACTTGTACGAACCTCTGTTAAACAAGCTCGCCAGCCAAGAAATGCTAGCACCTGATGGCGAAATTGCGATCGAACACAGCCCCGATCGATCGACACAACCGATTCCCGGCCTAGAAATTTGCCGACAAAAAATATACGGCAATACAGCATTAACTTTCTATGCCCGCAGTGGCTGACCAGCTCAAACGGCATCAGCATCATAATATCAAATCCCGCCCAGATCCGAACGATCGCGCAGTGCGATCGTCCCGAATAGCGGTCTCAACCATCCTGCAAGCGCCTGCAGATCGTAAAATTTAGCCCTTGAGTCCGATACAAATTTTTCCCGAAAAGTTAAACTTTGTGCGTAGGTTGACAGGGTACGTTACCTGATAAATCCCCGAAATAAATCGAGTTTACGCTGAAAATAAAGACTTTCAGTTGTAACATGAACTGCAAAGTGTGAGTGTGAATATTCCTAAAGGAGTGAATATGGTTCAGACACCTTCGCGCCATCGCGGCAGCGAGTTTCCGGCTGTTAATTCAGCAAGCCCAGTCAAACGCGATACGATTCTGCTGGGAGATAGCGCCCCGCTGCCAAATACAAAACTCTTCGGCACAGACGGCATTCGCGGGAAAGTGGGAGAATTGCTGACTGCATCCCTAGCGCTGCAAATTGGCTTCTGGGCTGGGCAAGTTCTCCGCCAAAATGCCCCCAACCAGGGCCATGTGATGTTGGGGCAAGACAGCAGGAATTCTAGCGATATGCTGGCAATGGCGCTGTCTGCGGGTTTGACAGCGGCCGGTTTAGAAGTGTGGAATTTGGGCTTGTGTCCGACTCCCTGCGTTGCTTATCTGGCAAGCATTTCGGATTCTGTCGGCGGTGTGATGATTTCGGCTTCTCACAATCCCCCTGAAGATAACGGGATTAAGTTTTTTGGCTCAAACGGCTCTAAGCTGTCGCAACAGTTGCAGGAACAAATCGAAGCGGGAATCCGGGGGGCTAAGGTTCCGGTTGCTAGTTTTGCTTTGGGACACCACTACCACCGCCAGGAGTTGGTGAAAGATTATGCTGCTTCTCTCTCTGATTCGCTGCAAGAGATGAATTTGTCGGGAATGCGGGTGGTTTTGGATTTGGCTTGGGGGGCGGCGGCTGGTTTGGCACCGGCGGTATTTGAGAAAATGGGGGCGGATGTTATCTGTTTGCACGACTCTCCTGATGGCGATCGCATTAATGTTAACTGCGGTTCTACTCATCTCGAAAGTTTGCAAGCGGCGGTTTTGGAACACAATGCCGATGTGGGATTTGCTTTTGATGGCGATGCCGATCGAGTTTTGGGTGTTGACAACAAAGGTCGATCGATTGACGGCGATTACATTCTTTATCTGTGGGGTCGGCAGTTGCGCGCCTCCGAACAGTTACCGTCCAATTTAATTATTTCTACTGTAATGGCTAACCTCGGCTTCGAGCGAGCTTGGGAAAAATTAGGAGGAAAACTAACTAGAACGAACGTGGGAGATCAGCACGTTCACGCTGAAATGCAGCGCACCGGTGCGATGTTGGGCGGCGAACAGTCGGGACACATTCTTTGTCCGCATTTTGGTATTAGTGGCGATGGTTTGCTCACAGCTTTGCACATAGCTTCGCTGGTGCGCCAATCCGGGGAATCTTTAGCGCAATTGGTCAGCGGCAGTTTCCAAACTTATCCGCAGTTGCTGGTAAATGTGCGGGTGGACGATCGGGAAAAACGCCTAAAATGGCACGAGTGCGAAATTTTGCAAGGGGCGATCGTCCGTGCTAAAACTGCAATGGGAGAACAGGGACGAATTTTGGTTCGCGCTTCTGGCACTGAACCGCTGATCCGAGTTATGGTAGAAGCTGCCAGCGCCGAATTGGCTAATTTCTGGACTGATAATTTGGTGTTGGCAGTTCAGAAATACCAATCTCTTTGATCTGAAGGAAGAAGGAAGAAGGAAGAGGGAAGAAGGAAGAAGGAAGAGGGAAGAAGGAAGAGGGAAGAAGGAAGAGGGAAGAAGGAAAATTATAGAGATTCAGTCTCTTGGTTTAAAACTAATTTCTGATCCTGCTTTGATATTCCTGCTTTGATATTCCTTCTTCCTTCTTCTTCAAATCTCAAATCTCAAGTTTCAAATTGAATACTTTGGCGGCAAGTGCCATGATGATTTCTGTTGTGATACCTACCTACAATCGCGAGCAACCTTTGCGAGAGACACTGGCTGATGCGATTCGGCAAAATTACGATAATTTTGAAGTGCTGGTAATCGATCAAACTCGCACCCATGAATTGGAAACTCAAGTTTATTTGAACGAATTGGCAAATGCGGGAAAAATTAGGTGGTTTCGGGTAGATTGGGCGAGTTTACCAGGTGCTCGAAATTATGCAGTGCGGCGCGCTGTTGGAGAAGTTATTTTATTTATTGATGATGATGTACAATTGCCAGATGGTTTTTTGGCGGCTCACGCTGGCAATTATTTACAAAAACCTGATGTGGGATGTGTGGCGGGCAGGGTTTTTGACAGAATGAAACTGGATAATTCTATCAGCGGTTTGGCGATCGAATATTTGCCTCCAGAAGCGATGGATGCAGCCGTTGCTTGGTATTTTATCGATTTGGTGCATACGGTACAACCGCAGCAGGTGCTCTCGGCTAGAGGCTGCAATATGTCGTTTCGCCGGCGGATTTTTGCTGAGTGGGGTTTGACTTTTGATGAGCGGTTTGCGGGGAGTGCTGTGCGAGAGGAGTCGGATTTTTGTTTGAGATTGCGATCGACTAACATGAAAATTTGGTACGATCCCAATGCTTGTTTAGTTCACTTAGGGGAGGAGAGCGGCGGATGTCATGATGTCAGTACGCGATCGATCGAATATCAAATCACATTTTATCACAACCACTTCCTGATGGGATTGAAAAATTTAACAGCCTTTCAATGCCTGCAATTTTTCGCCAAACTCTTTGACTGCCAAGTTTTGGGAAATCCGCCTTGCCATAAAAGCCGATCGCCTCTTAAAATATTTCTGAGACTTACTTTTTATCTCCTCGGCTTGATTAGCGCCATCAAGACATTAATTCAGTCCCTCTGGAACGACGGACAAATTTACACCCATCAAGACAAAAAAGCTTAATGATCTCATTGCGAATGCAGCGCAGTGAATTGAAGCAATCGCAGAGGCTGCAGGTAGCAAGATCCTTCTCAATCAATAACTAACATAAATTTTCAACACCTATTCTTTTCTCTTCCTTCTTCCTTCTTCCCTCTTCCTTTTTCCTTCTTCCCTCTTCCAAAAAATGAGAATTCTGGTCGCCAGTCACACATATATAGTTGACATTAATCGCGAAAAATTCAAAATATTAGCCAACCTGGAACCCGATATTGAAGTAACAGTTATAGTACCGCGACGCTGGAAACCTGGAGGCGTACAAAATAAAATCATCAAAACCGGATTCTCTCAACAAGGTTCATTTAAAGTAGTTCCCGTCTCCAATTACAGCCAAAACAATCAAGGATTACTAACGTTTGGCCCAGATTTAATTAAAATATTACACGAATTTAGACCGCAGATTATCCAAGTCGAACAAGGATCAAAGTCCCTAGCCTGCGCTCAGCTAATCTTACTAAATAAATTACTAAAGTTGCAAGCAAAAAATATATTATTTACCTGGTGGAATCTGCCTTATAAATTGAACTGGCCCGTTTCAGCCTTAGAAAATTACAATCTCAATCACACCGACGGAATTATTGCAGGGAACCTAGACGGAGCGAAAATTTTGCGCGATAGAGGCTATCAAGGTGCGGTGAAAGTAATGCCGCAACTCGGAGTAGATGAAACTTTATTTCTACCGACTGCTAAAAATGCTGATTTATTAAAAAAATTAGGCGTTGAACCGACAGATTTTGTGGTAGGATTTGTCGGTAGATTTGTTGAAGAAAAAGGATTGTTGACTTTGGCTGAAGCCTTGGCAGGGTTGAAAAAAAACTCTTGGAAGTGGCTGTTAGTAGGACAAGGAAAATTGCAGGCGCATCTCGCAGAAAAATCTAGAGAATGGGGAATTAGCGATCGCATAATCTGGGTAGAAAGCGTTTCTCACGAAAGAATCCCCCCCTATATTAACTTAATGAACTGTTTGGTATTACCATCGCAAACGAGCTATAAATTCAAAACTTTAACTACTGTGGGTTGGAAAGAACAATTCGGCCATGTTTTAATTGAAGCGATGGCTTGTAAAATTCCCGTTATCGGTTCCGACTGCGGGGAAATTCCCCACGTCATCGGATCTGCAGGGTTAGTCTTCCCGGAGGGAAATGCGGGGATTTTGCGAGATTGTTTGCAGCAATTGATGGAGCGGCGGGAGTTTGCTGCTGATTTGGGCGATCGGGGTTATCATAGAGCGATGAGCCATTATACAAATAAAGCCTTAGCTGAACAGTTATTAGATTTTTACAAAGAATTTTCCTAGCGATCGTAACTTTTAAGCAAATCCACCTAATTAAACGTAAAATACAGATCGAGTCGCGCTGAAGCTAGATGTATATGTATTATTCCTGCTATAGCAACGATAACTCAAGCCTTCTTCCTTCTTCCTTCTTCCTTCTTCCTTCTAATTAGCAGTATAATTATGATTGTCAAATAAAAACTGTGGTAAATGTCTATTCCTTCCGACATACGACCTTTGGTTAACGAACTCTACCAGGTACTGAACGATACCGAGCGCCAAGCAACCCAGGGACTTTTTGCACTTAGAACAGCAATGTCTCTGTTTCCTGAAAATGAAATACTGATGCAATACTTTTCTTCGATCAGTAATTTTCAATTCTGCGTAGCAGGTACTCGTTTACAAGCAGAGAACATTGTGAGCAATATATTGCTGGCTGGTGTTCCTGACGAAGATGTTCAAAAAGCCGGAGATTATTTAGGAGCCTTGCTACATATGGCTCCAGAAGTTAAAATTATGATCGAACAAGTAATTGAAAAATTAGATGCATTGCCATGAAAAAATTACCCGATGAAAGCCTACTCCTAGAAATTCTTGAAATTGTCAAAGCCACTGAAGCCAAAGCCAGTGAAATGTATGAATTTTCTAAGCAAATATCTCACAATACCCAGATAAAAGCAACAAAGAGAGAGGAAGCTCAACAGCTACATGGCCAGCCTTTTCCAGATAATTAAATTTGTCATTGGAGAGGTTGGTATATTGATTTAAAAAACGATCCTCCATGCGAATTATCCAAATTATTCCCTCAATTTCCCTCGTCTACGGCGGCCCGAGTCAAATGGTATTGGAACTTTCTGCCGCCCTAGCTTCCCAAGGCGTTGATGTCACAATTATCACCACAGATTCTAATGGAGATATCGGTCAATCTCCCTTAGATGTGCCGTTAAATCAACCAATCAAGCAAAACGGTTATCAGATTATTTATTTCCGCTGTTATCCGTTTCGTAGATATAAGTTTTCACTCTCGTTATTGCAGTGGTTCAATCAAAATGTAAGGCAATTTGACCTCGCCCACATTCACGCTCTTTTCTCACCAGTAACTACTTTTGCTGCTAGAATTGCTAGAAATCGCCAGTTACCGTATATTATTCGTCCCTGCGGTATGCTCGATCCCGCAGATTTAGAGAAAAAAAAGTGCTTAAAACAGATTTATGCTGCACTTTTAGAACGTCCTAATTTAGCAGGTGCTGCTGCGATTCATTTCACTAGCAAGCGAGAAGCTAAAATTTCAGAAAGATTTGGTTTGGCTAGGCCAAGCGAGATAGCTATGTCACAAGATTTTATGTTACCAAATAAGACAAATAATATTGCTATTTCACAAAATTGTTTTCCACAAGATTTGGTGATTCCCTTGGGGGTGAAAGCAGCTTTTTATTCTGATTTATTGCGAATTATTCAAGCGCCAGTCGTATTATTTATGTCACGGATAGAACCCAAAAAAGGATTAGATGTGCTGATTCCTGCTCTAGAAAGTATTTTAGCGGACGGCATAAAGTTTAATTTTATTTTAGCAGGTTCCAATCCCCAAGATGCTGATTACGAAACAAAAATTAAACAACAAATACAAAATTCAAGTTTAGGAAAATTTACCACAATCACGGGTTTTGTTAGCGGTGATGCCAAACTTGCACTGTTGAGAAAGGCTGACTTATTTGTGTTACCTTCTTATTACGAAAACTTTGGCATTGCTGTTGCAGAAGCGATGGCTGCTGGTGTACCTGTTGCTATTTCCGATCGCGTACAGATTTCCGAAGACATTGAGCAAGCAGAGGCGGGCTGGGTTGCTCCTTTGGATGTAGGGGCGATCGCCAATTCAATTAAATCAGCACTTCTGAACCCACAGGAGTGCCAGCGCAGGGGATTAAATGGCAGGGAGTATGCCGAAAAGTATTATAACTGGGAACATCTCGCCCGACAAACCATCGATGCTTACCAGCACATTTTGTCATCTATAGAAGAAGGAAGAAGTCATTAGTCATTAGTCATTAGTCATTAGTGTTGTCCTCCCCCATCGAACGTCCAACGTCACCAGGAAGAGGGAAGAAGGAAGAAGCAATAAAATCAATCGTTTTAGCCATTAACAGCGTCCTAAGCGTCTTGTCGGTTGCTATATTAACTAATGCAATAGACGTTTATCTTTTACTTCTTCTCCTGCTGCGAGTTCTGGTGCTGCTGCTATCAGAATCTATTGGCGAGATTTTGGGCTTGCTGCTATTGCTGTCAATCTGAGTGGAGTTAGAGTTGGAAGGAGCGATCGCAGATTTTCTTCTAATTATAATCGGAACATTGACAGATCCACCGCAGCGCCGGCCCAAAGAGTCGATATTCCTTCGATAATCGCAGATTACAGCCGGTGCAGTCGGTTCTTGACACTCATTAATCATGCTTTTTGCTAATTGGTAATTGTTGCCGTCTCCCTGCTTTGAGAAAAGTTCTCCAGCTTGTTGAAAATCTGATACTGCTTGCGATTTAGTTCCCAACATACAGCGAATAGCGCCTCGTTCCAAATAAGCCAAACCATAATCAGGATTGACGCGAATAGCTTGTTCGTAATTCCCGATCGCCTTTTGCTTGTTTCCCAATTCATAGTATGCTTGACCGCGACCAAAATAAGCTTCTGCTAGGTTAGGATTGAATTGCAGCGCTCGATCGTAATTGTAAATTGCCTGCTGCTTGTTTCCCTGTTGTGAACTCGCAATTCCCAATCCGAGATAAGCTTGGGGTATGTTGGCATTCAGCCCTAAAGCTTGAGTAAAATTGGCGATCGCCCCAGGAACATCTCCCTTTTGAATTTTTAAAGAACCTTGGTTGCTGAAGTTGGTGGCTTTTTGAGCGATCGCCAGTCTTTGACTGATAACAGCGAGATTTTTTCGGTAATTAGATAACTTATTTTGAGCTAAATTATAGATAGGTGTACGCGATTCGATCGCTTCTAAAAGCCCGATCGCCTGTTGCCATTTACTTTGCGACTGATGCCAAACTTCTATTGGATGAGGCGGTTTTTGCACGAGCACAGCAGCTTCCAGCGCCAACTTTTGAGCTTTTTCTAGATTTTCTGCAGCCTGTAAATTTTGCTCGACAGCAACCAAATTCGGGCCTAACGTCAGCAAATCAATTCTCGCCTGTGGATATCCCAAGCCGGGGAAGTTAGGAATTTTTTCTAAATTCGCGATCGTTTCTTTAAGTCGTTTATCGAAACTTCTGAGTAGGTTGATATCGGTTGCTTGCGCTGCATTCTGCGTTTCAACGGTTAGTATTTTTGATTGCTTCAGCGTTTCATTTCCCGATCGCATAAAGGCGAGCGCGACTGCACCAGTCCCCAGCACCAAAACGCCTAAACTTGCCGCTAAAGCTAGCGGTATTTTGCGGTTTCGGGAATTAACTTGATGGTTAATTTGCGATCGCGGCGGGATTTCCGTCTCCCCGGAAGCTGCCGCTTCTGACTCCACTTCCAACTCCCAAGCCGGCAACTGCAAATCATCTGCTGCCATTTCCGGTGCCAACTCGTTAGTAATTGGAGCAGTATTATTGCTATTTTTGCTACAATACTTGTCAACAAAACTCTGCAATCCAGCTTGAGATCCTTGTCCTACCGCCTGAAATCTCCACTCTCCATTCTTTCTGTGCAAACGCCCGAATTCTACAGCAGTTTCTCGCGAAAAATTCTCTTTTAATTTATACCGAACAAGTTCGGTTCCCGTATCCACATTGCAAATTTTGATAAAAGCATTTGTGATATTACTAAAATCTGCCTTAATTTTATCTGCTTCGTGAATGGTGACAGCAAAAGTTATTTCCTCAATTTCAGGATTAACTTTTTCTAATATCAAGCCGTAAATAGTCTTGTTTTTTTGACTTGGGTTGTTTTGTGCAGGAATCGATTGCAGTAGCGAACCGTCACAGGATTGCAGATTATTGTAAAATATAAAATATTTATCGTTAGGCACTTTACCGTCAGAAGCTAGCATAAATGCAGAGACATCAATCTCGTAGCTTTGTCCTGCCTCTGTCAACTGCCAACCGAGGGCGATCGCCATTTTTTTCAAATCCGGCGCTTCTTGAGAAATATTAAATCTTTCACCCTTACTTAATTGCATTGCCATCTGCTTATTTATAAAAGATAAAAATTGATATCACTCACTTTAATATAAATTGGTGTCAAAATGTTTTATTTTTAATAAGACTTAATATTAACTTGCGTCTGATAGCAGGCCAGATTTAAAATATGTGCTTTTTGTGGCCGGATTTACGAAGATTTACTGACATATAATTCAATTAACTTGGGTTAAAGCCGATCGCCCCTAGCCTCGCTTAAGCGGAGCCATGTTATTTCTATTTCAGCTACAATACTTGTCAACAAAACTCTTTAATCCAGCTTGATATCCTTCTCCTACCGCCTGAAATCTCCACTCTCCATTCTTGCGATACAAGCGACCAAATTCTATAGCAGTTTCTCGCGTAAAATTCTCTTTTAATTCATACCGAACAAGTTCGATTCCCGTATCCAAATTAACAATCTTGACAAAAGAATTTATGATATTGCTAAAATTTGCATTAACTTTCTGTGCTTCGTGAATAGTGACAACAAAAGTTATTTCCACAATTTCAGGATTAACTTTTTCTAAGATAACGCCGTAAATAGTCTTATTTTCTTTACCTGGGTTGTTGTTTGCAGGAATCGATTGCAGTACCGAACCGTCAGAGGATTGCAGGTTATTGTAAAAAATAAAATATTGATCGTTAGGTATTTTACCGTCAGAACCTAGCATAAACGCAGAGACATCAATCTCGTAGCTTTGTCCTGCCTCTGTCACCTGCCAACCGAGGGCGATCGCCATTTTTTTCAAATCCGGCGCTTCTTGAGAGATATTAAATCTTTCACCCTTACTTAATTGCATGGCTATCTACTTATTGGTAAATAATAAAACTTTATATTGTTAATTTTATATTAAAATGACATCACAATTTATGATTTTTATTAAAATTTAATATTTGGCGTTTGATAGCGAGATCGATTAAAAATACGTGCTTGCTGTCTAGGAATTTATTGAAACTTACTTAGATATAATTACGCAAGTAAAAACCGGGTTTTCTAGAAAACCCGGTTTTGAGAATTGAACTTAATTTAATCCTAATTTTGAGCATTTTCAGAACTAGGTGGCAGGGTGACAAAATTACCGAAAGCTGCAACGGTTGGATAGGTTTTTTTGCCCACTTGAGTTTTGTAAATGCTGACAACGCCTAAGTTCTGACGTTCCGTTGTATTGTCGAGCAAGTGTTCGATCGAACTCCGTTGCGAAGTTAGCAAATTTTTGCAACTGCCGATCAGCGTCTCTGCAACGCCGCTCAACGCTTGAGGCACGCGAGAATCCTTACAGACAGTGTTTTCCAACTCGGTTTGGAGTACGCCGGAAGCATAAGTTAAATATTTGTCTCTAGGAGGATTTGTAAATGCCATACCGGCGGCTAACACGGTTAGGGCGATCGCCACTTTTCCGACATTACCGAAAAAATTAGAAGTTGGTTTGTGAGTATTCATTGGTTTATCAATAATCATTTTTTTCCTAGCCCGATTGAGTTAAAAGCTTATCTAGATTTAAACTACACCTTCTGTGAAACAGATTTCAGAAAGGAGAGGACAGTTTTTAGATTGGAGGCCAGTTGCGAGTAAGTCTCTCACTAGCCCGTCTTCCTTCTACTTTCCTCCCTCACCCAAATCCGGTAAATTTTCCCAGACTTACGCAAACAGTGGTGTAACGCGCTAATTGTAGCCACCAGGTGGTTGCGGCACACCCTAAAGTTATTTTTGCTGAGATTTTTGTCGATCGATCTCCCGCTGCAATTCTTCAATCTGACGGCGTAAAGCCTCCGTCTCGCTGTTAGATGTTTGGGATTTCACATCAACCGCACCCTCAGCTACAGCCCGCTTGTAGTTTCCCAGTTTGATTTGGCGGTATTCCTCGGAACTTGCCCAGTCTCGCAAATACCGCAGGCGTTCCACCGGGAAAGGGTGACTCAGCATCACGCCTTGGCCGCCGTTGTAAAGTAAAAATTTATACACTTGATTGAGATTGTCGCGATCGAGCTCTTGATAATTATCAGACTGGCGGATAAATTCTTGCAAACTGCATTGGTCAGCATATTTACTGCTAACTCCCGCAAGTTTCATCATCGTCTTCATCACGCTATTCAAATCATCAGTTACTAACAAAGCCGCCCGATCTGCGGATAATTCCGCCTTGCGCCGCCACTCATAAAAAGCGTAAATTAAACCGCTTCCGACCATATTTCCCAGCCCGAAAGTCATCTCGCCAATGGTCGAGGCGACGCTCATCGCCCACATCGCCATTTGATTTAAAATTGGATGGCCGCATTTTATGTGTCCCAACTCGTGAGCTAGCACTGCCTTGATTTCTGCCTCGTCCAATAAGTCTAAAAGACCCGTATTTAACACTATATAAGGCTGGTTTTTTCCGAGAGCATAGCTGTTAACGGCGGGATTTTGAGACACAAACAAACCCGGTTCTGGAAAAACATCTAAATCCTGCACGCACTCCCGAAATATGTGATAAATGCTGGCATACTGGCGCGGCCCGACTTGAATGCTATTTCCCATTAAGTAAACGAATTGCGGTCGTTCGTAGACAAATTCTACAAATTTGCTGGCAATTAAGTCAAATCCAGGTACGCTGCGTAACGCTTCTTCGGCTTGGCGATCGAGGGGATGCTGAAATGCTTCGCTAGAAATTCCAGTATAAGTAGGCATGGTTGTTGCAAAAGTTACATGAATAAAATCAGTATACTGAACCGCTGGCGGTACAGACGGACACCTGACTTTTTTGGGTTCTGATTAAATACTGACAAATTAATTGGAAAATTGTGTTGAGTCGATCGACCAAACTTGCGAACACCCACAAATCCTAAAATTAGCGTTAAAATTGTTTTTCTGCTACAAGGGCGATCGACCAATATCTTTCGCGGTCTGTGAATCAAAAATAAAAACGTGAAATAATGGCTATCCTGCAACTCGAAAACGGTACAACCTACACTCAATTAAGCGATATTGCGCGCGAACTCGCGCCTTTAAACATTCAACTCAACCGCTGGCCCGTGGGTGACAGCGCTGAAATTCTGGAATTGCTAGCGAAAGATGCTCTTGACGACAATCAAAAAGAGCAAATCCTGCAAGCCCTCGACGGCTACTTTCAGCAACTCAAGGAAACCGCAGGCTATCAAGAGCGCGACTTAATCGTACTGCACCCAGACATTCCCAACATCGACACCGTGCTGTCGAAATTCAATAAGTGCCACATCCACGCTGACGATGAAGTCCGCTATATCGTAGCAGGCGAGGGCATTTTTGGCTTCGTGCGGCCCGACGGTAGCCAAGTTGAACTTACGGTGCAGCCAGAAGAATTTATCAACGTACCGGCGAATACGGAACATTGGTTTTATTTGACTGCGGCCCGGAAAATTAAAGCAGTGCGCTATTTTACCACCACAGAAGGCTGGACGCCGGAATATACGGATACGGAAATTCGATCGGGCTTAGCTACTGTTTAAAGATGCCAGCTAAAGATAAGTTTCACGAACTCGTCAAGACTGCCCTCGAAAATCAGGGTTGGACAATTACCCATGACCCTTATCATATCGATCTGGGATTTGTTGATTTTTATATCGATCTCGGTGCAGAACAGTTATTAGCAGCGACAAAGGATAGTGAAAAAATTGCGGTTGAAATCAAAACGTTTTTGGCACCATCGACTATTTCAGAGTTTCATACCGCAGTGGGACAATTTATCAACTATCGGATTGCATTATAATTTGACGATCCAGATAGAATTCTTTACCTGGCAATTCCATTAGCTATTCACAAAAAAATTGTCAAATACTCATTTATTCAAACGGTAATTGAACGTAATCAAATTTCGCTTTTAGTTTATGATACCGAAAAAAAGGAGATTTCTCAATGGATAAAATAAGTTTGTATCGTCAACATATTCAGGAGTTGTTAACTGAACGGGCCCAGAGACGCTCGCCTCACGATCCAGTTGCTAGTGAGACGATTTTCGATCTAATTAGCGATCGCTATCAACTGGTTCATGTGGGTTGGAAAAACAGTAGCACTCGAATTTATGGCTGTATAATTCATGTAGATATTAAAGATGGGAAAATTTGGGTGCAGCATGACGGGACTGAAGAGGCGATCGCCAATCAATTAATAGCACGAGGTGTCCCCTCCCAGGAAATTGTGCTAGCCTATCATGCACCTGATGTCCGACAATACACCGAATTTGCAGTTGGTTGATCCCAGCCTCAAACTTTGTGGTTTTCTCGCAAAATACTCAAAGCAACCGCCTCCGCCACCTTAATCCCATCAATCCCCGCCGAAAGGATTCCACCCGCATATCCCGCACCTTCCCCAGCAGGATAAAGGCCTTCTGTATTCAAACTCTGATAATCTTCCCTGCGCTTAATCCGAATCGGCGAAGAAGTGCGCGTTTCCACCCCAGTTAAAACCGCATCATCCATCGCAAATCCTTTGATCTGTTTGTCAAAAGCCGGAAGCGCTTCGCGGATGGCTGCGATCGCAAAATCCGGCAAACTTTCGCTCAAATCAGTCATCACAACTCCCGGCGTATAAGAAGGCTGCACGCTTCCTAGCGCCGTGGAAGGGCGATTTGCCAAAAAATCACCCACAAGCTGCCCAGGGGCGTTGTAAGTGCCACCTCCTAACTCAAATGCCCGTTCTTCTAGACGACGCTGAAACTCAATTCCTGCTAAGGGATGACCGGGATAATCCTCCGGCGTGATACCCACCACAATCCCGCTGTTAGCATTGCGTTCGTTGCGAGAATATTGACTCATCCCGTTAGTCACAAGTCGCCCCGGTTCCGACGCAGCAGCCACTACCAAACCACCGGGACACATACAGAAACTGTAAACAGAACGGCCATTTTGGCAGTGGTGAACCAGTTTGTAATCGGCGGCGCCCAAAAGTTTGTGGGCCGCGCGATCGCCAAAACGACAGCGATCGATTAACTGCTGCGGATGTTCCACCCGAAAACCAATAGAAAAAGGTTTAGCCTCGATGTAAACACCGCGCGAAAATAACATTTCAAAAGTATCGCGGGCGCTGTGTCCCACCGCCAGAACTATATAATTACTAGCAATATATTCTCCACTGGCTAGGGTAATTCCCTGCACTTTGCCATGTTCGATATGGATATCTTCAACACGAGTTTGAAAACGAATTTCTCCGCCTAATGATTCAATTTTTGCCCGCATACTTTGGACAATTCCTACGAGCTTAAACGTACCAATATGCGGTTTATTAATATATAAAATTTCCGGTGAAGCTCCCGCATTCACAAGTTCCGTCAGTACCTTGCGCCCGTAATGCTGGGTATCTTTAACTTGGCTGTAGAGTTTGCCATCGGAAAAAGTACCCGCACCACCTTCGCCAAACTGAGCGTTAGATTCTGGGTTAAATTCGGTTTTTTTCTTCCAAAATCCAAAGGTGTCAACTGTGCGATCGCGCACTGCTTTTCCGCGTTCTAAAAGGATAGGGCGAAACCCCATTTGTGCCAGCATCAGACCTGCAAACATACCGCACGGCCCCGTACCAATCACAATGGGCCGAATCGTCAAATTGCTGGGGGCTTGCGCTACATAGCGATAACTCGTGTCTGGTGTTACCGTGACATGAGGATCTTTTTTGAAGCGTTGCAGATGTTGTTTTTCCTGTGTCGTTTCCACATCCACAATATAAACAAGGACGATTTCTGCTTTTTTGCGAGCATCGTAGCTGCGCTTGAAGATGGTATAGCTGAGCAATTCTTCGGGGGGGATTTGCAGCTTTTTGAGTATGGCGCTGGCGATCGCATCTTCAGGATGATCTAAGGGAAGTTTGATTTCGGTTATTCGTAACATATAGTAGTTGTCAGTTGTCAGTTGTCAGTTGTCAGTTGTCAGTTGAATAAAATCAGTCGAATAAAAGTATTTAGGAATTATGCACGGGTAGCTAAAAAGCGTTTTTTTCTTCCAAAACCCGGTTATGAGAGTCGGAGTGCGATCGCGAATTTTATTATAACTATTTGACTTGAGATAATTGCAGAAGCGTTATAATAAACAAAAAATTAAGTTTTGTAAACACCCTTGACTGCAACATTCACATTCAAAAACAACCAAACCTGGCACGCTCTCAACCCCCTGTGGGAAGGAGCAGAAGACGCTGTACAGAGGGGTTTACCCCACACTAAGCTAGCGCCGGCATGGCAAATACTGCTCCTGGGCGACGGTTCCCCCACCCGTCACCTGCAACTGCTGACAGGGGAACCCACAGAAGTAGACGTAATCGATATGTCCTTGGTGGGTGACGATGCAGACGGCGCACCTCAGCAAATTGTCGCGGTGCCCGGGCCGCGCCTCCGCCGCCAAGTGTGGCTGCGAACAGCTTCGGGACAGCGCCTCGCCTACGCGACTTCCTGGTGGGAAGCGAGTCACGTAGATGAATATTTACACAATAAATCTTTACCCATTTGGGCTAGTTTAGCGCGGCTGCGAACAGAATTGTATCGCGACGTGCAAGGCATTTATCTCGGTGATTCGGCGATTTTAGAGTCAGCTTTTGAACAGTCGGGGCCTTTTTGGGGGCGACACTATTTGTTTTGGCATCACGGTAAGCCGCTGACGCTGATTTATGAGGTGTTTTCACCTTATTTAACTAAGTATTTGGGGCCGATGCACTTGGATGTTGATTCATAAAATGCGATCGCTCTTCGAGAACCCTGTTAGATAAAATATCGGAATTATCGATATCTCTGTTCTCTTCCTCTGAGTTCTCTGCGTCCTCTGTGGTTTAATCCTTCAGATTCATAGTTGTTTGCCGAAATTTCACTCGCAAACCGTCGCGCGGGTGCGGAGTCGGTACTCGGATTAAATTCAAATCTTGATCCGGTAACAACTCCCATTCGCACTCCCGAACAATCTTCGCCGCAAACAATTTCATTTCCAAGCGGGCGAACTCTTTTCCCAAACATTCCCGCAAACCGCCGCCGAAGGGCACGTAACTAAAAGGTTTCGCATTTGTCGATCGATCGCCCGTAAATCGATCGGGATCAAAGCGATCGGGTTCGGGATAAACTGCGCTATCCTGATGCGTCTGATTAATTTCATACAAAACGCTCCAACCCTTGGGAATTTCGTAGCCACCGAACTCGCAAGCCTTAATTACCTGCCGAAAACCGCCTCCCACCGGCGGCACCAACCGCAGCACTTCTCGCATCACCTGCTCCAAATAAGTCATTTGTTTGAGCTGTTCCAGAGTTAGCGGTTCAGTTGCAGGAAACTGCTGTTGTTCGGCGCGAATTTTTGCCATTACATCGGGGTTTTGAGCCACGAGAAGACAAAAAGAGGCGATCGCCGAAGTCAGAGTTTCGTGTCCCGCAAACAACAGCAACAGCACTTGATCCTTCAACTCCTCCAAACTCAGAGAAATGCCCTCATCATCGCGAGCGCTAATTAGCAAACCCAAAGCATCATTACCGCCGGGGGTTCCTTGCTGTCTGTCACGAATAATATTTTCTAGTTCAGCTAACAGCAACTTTCTGCCATTTTTAGCTTTGCCAAACCGAGTAAAAGGCAAATCCAAAGGAATAGAAAATAAACCATCCGAGAAAATCTCAAAATAATGTCCTAGCGCAGTATCCGAACCATTGTCAATTCCAACTAACAGCTTGCTTGCAACATCAAAAGTATAATTTCTCAGTTCGGGATACCAAGCAAACTCGCTCATTTGCGTCCACCTTTGCAAGTAGCGCCCCGTGATATCTTCCATCCCGCCGATGTAGCCGGCCAGAGCTCGCGGTTGAAATGCTTGATATAGCAGCTTGCGCCGATTTTGGTGTTCCGAACCCGTTTGCAGCGCCAAGGAAAGGGGCCCTAACAGCGCTTTGGTGCTAGGAGGCCAACTCACAACAAAATACTGGTTTTCATGGCTTAAAACAAACAAATTCGCCTCCTGGCCGCACACAAACACGGTAGGTTGTCCGAAGATGCTGGTTTTGAAAATTGGCCCGTACTGTTGGTGGCGTTTTTTGGCAAATTGAGAATCTTTCAAAAAGTTGAGAGTATCGCCAATTAGCGGTAAACCTAAACTGCCTGGAGGTAATGCCATTTTAGATTTTAAATTTTAGATTTTTAATATTATATCAAACTCTGAGGACTAAAGTCCTCACTACAAACCTATTTAATTTTCTATTCTTTTAATCGGAATCTCGATCGCAAATTCAGTACCTTTCCCCTTCGCCGAAAAACAGTTGATTTTACCTTTGTGTTTTTCGACAATAATTGAATGGGAAATTGCCAAACCCATTCCTGTACCCGAACCGATCGGTTTTGTAGTATAAAAAGGGTCGAATATCCGCTGCTTGACTTGATCGGCGATACCTGAACCATTATCAGAAATTCCAATCACAGCGCAAGTACCTTCTACCTCTGTACGAATGCGGATAATTCCCGGATTTTCCGGCGGATATTGTAAAGCATCGATCGCGTTAGCGATAATATTCATAAACACCTGATTCAACAGTCCGGCGTAGCATTCCACCAGCGGCAATTCTCCATATTCTTTAATGACTTGAATGGCTGCGCGGTCTTGCTGAGCTTTCAGACGGTGTTCTAAAATCATTAATGTGCTGTCGATGCCTTCGTGAATATTAACATCTTTCATCTCCGCTTCATCGAGACGAGAGAAATTCCGCAAACTCCGCACAATATCCCGGATGCGAGTTGCTCCTACCTGCATCGAAGATAGCATTTTTGGCAAGTCGTCGAGCAAGAAATCCAGTTCTAACCGCTCTATTTCTTCCTGAAGATTTGGAGAAGGTTCTGGGTGTTCGTCTCGATACATTTGCAGCAGTTTTATTAGGTTTCCGGTGTATTCTTCAGTGTAGGTTAGATTGCCGAAAATAAAGCTGACTGGGTTATTAATTTCGTGGGCAATTCCTGCTACCATCTGACCGAGACTGGACATTTTTTCGGCTTGGACGAGTTGAGTTTGAGCTTGCTGGAGTTCGCACAGAGTTGTTTCGAGTTGGGCAGTTTGTTCTTGCGCGCTCCGGGCTGAATCGACGCTTTGAGTGTAGAGTTCCGCTTGATTAATGGCGATCGCCAATTGATTGCCCACCGCCACTAACAGTTCCACTTCCTCATCGCTCCAACACCGCACTCCGCTAGAAGCGCTACAGGAAATTACCCCAATTTTACCAGCCGATGTTTGAACCGGAATGTTCAGCAGAGAGTGGTATCCTATATAACTGAAAAACTCCCGCTCTACTGGATCGGTAACAGTCTCAAAATCATCGATCCGAATTATTTCCAAATTAGCAATTCGCTCCGCATGAGAACCAGTTGCAGTAACAGGAAATACACCTAAAAGTGAATAAAGATTGGCATTTTTTGCTTCGTACTGCACGTCCCAAATTGGCGGTGATGCCTCTGCATGATACCAAATAAACAGGCAGCTATCGAGCATCAGCAAATCGCGAATCTGCTGCACAGTTGTTGCCAAAATAGTATCTAAATCCAACGATTTGCGGATATTGCTAGCTAGTTGGTTCAGCAATATTTCCTGCTCTGCTAATTTGCGAAATCTTGCTTCCGACTCTTGCAACTGTCTTTGAGATTCTTTTTGTTTTGTAACGTCCAAACCTAAACCTATCAACCCGATCGCCCTGCCACAATCATCTTTGATTTGAGTTTTAATTGTCTCCACCTGGTGATACTCGCCGTCAGCCAACTGGAGCAATTCTTCAGAATAACAGGGAGTCTCTTGGCTCCACGCTTGCGCGTCAGATGCCATGCAGTTAGCAGATGCTTCTAATCCCAAAACTTCGGAATAGTGAGAAGCTGCCAAAAATTGATCTTCGGATACAGCGACATCTTCGCAGAAAGTTTTGTTAACTAATAACATCCGCCCGCTAGGATTTGCCATCCACACCCAGATCGGAGCGTTATCAATAATTGTCCTCATAGTTTGCTTTTGGGCGGCGAGAGCCATTTCTGTTTGTTTGCGCTTGATTCCCAAGGCGATCGAATCAACACTTGATGCTAAAGCAATTAGTATTGATTCCTGCAACTCGTGGCGAGCAAACATCGCGATTACTCCCAGCAACTGATTGTCAACAATTAGGGGATATCCAGCAAAAGCTACCATTCCTTCTCGTTTCGCCCATTCTTTGTCACTGACTCTGGGATCTGTTTCCACAGAATTAGTGATGTGAGGTTTTCGCTCTCGGGCGATTAAACCAATCTTGAACTGGCCGACAGCAATGCGGCTATGAGCGCCGTCAATGTGAGTATACATCCCCCCGCTTGCTTGCAATTCCAAGACATTTCCCTCTTCATTCAGCGTCCAAATCCGAGCAAACGCAGCATCCAAATGGCGCACAACTGCATCGGTGCAATATTGCAAAGTTGCAGGCAAAGTCTGGTTTTGAGTGAGAGCAATTCCCACATCTGCTGTGAACAAAGAAAGTTTCAATTGTTCTGCTAAAGCTTGTTCTGCTATTTTGCGCTCTGTAATGTCCGTAGCAGCACCGAGACGCTGGTGAATTTTTCCATCCTCTGTTCTGCTAAATACAACATTCCGGCCGACTAACCAGTGCCAACAATTCTGTCGATCGCGCAGCCGATATTCGTACTCAACAACCTCGCCGTCGGGAGCATTTTCTAATTGCTGCAAATATTCGGGATATTTAGCTAAATCATCAGGGTGGATAATGGTAGATAACAGACTGCTGCCCATTTGTTCAACTTCTTCGGCCGTATAGCCGAGGATGTCAGTGATTTTGCGGTTGCTGTAGACATTTCGCTGCTCAGTTTCGTCGTAAACATAGAGAATATTCGGACTGGTATTGGCAATTCGCTCAACAAAATGCTGGCTGGCTTGCAGCGCTGCTTCTGCAAGTTTTCGATCCGTAATGTCGATCGAATTACCAATTATGCGGTAGATGCTGCCAGAGGCATCCCGCAGCGGTGTCAGAGTGACGATATACCAGCGTTCTGCGCCTTCTAACTCGGTGCTGGTTTCGTAAGCAATCGAGCTGCCGGCTGTCAAACAATCTACGTAACTTTGTCGAAAAATTGCTGCTATTGGCGGGGGAAAAATTTCTTCTGGGGTTTTGCCTTTGAAATCAGCACTCAAAATACCTGTAGACGCTTCTGCAGCAGCATTCCAGCCAGCGTAGCTAAACTCTCTTTCTGCGCCGACATCTATTACGAAAATAGGTTGATTAGAGCCGTTATAGATGCTGTTTAAAAATTCTTCTTGTTCGCGCAATTGGATTTCGGCTTTTTTGCGTTCTGTAATGTCGCTGCAACTGCCGACAACGCGATAAATTTTGCCCGATCCGTCCCGCAGCGGAGTCAGAGTTACGATCGACCACATTTCTCTAGCGTCAAAACTAACGGGATATTCGCGGGAAAGCGAGCTGCCTCTTTCCAAACAGTCGATCAAATTCTGCCGGAACATTGCTGCTGTAAATGGATCGAAAAGCTCTTGGGGAGTTTTGCCACGCCCGAATTCGCTGCTGATGCCACTGAGTAAGTCGGATGCTGGGTTCCAGCCGGCGTAGCGAAACTCTCCATCTGCACCGATATCTATTACGAAAATGCTGTAGTCTACGCCGTCGTAAATGCTGCCCAAAAATTCTTTTTGCTGCTGTATTTCTTGTTCTGTGATTTTGCTCTCTGTAATATCCGAGTGTATTCCCACCCACAGGCGAACGCTGCCGTCTGCGTTCAATAGGGGCACAGCGCGCACGCTCATGTACCTGTACTCGCCGTCGTGCCGCAGCAAGCGGTGTTCTATTGCGAATAAGATGCAGTTGGCAACTGCATCAGACCACATCCTGGCAGTATATTCTCTGTCGTCTGGATGGACGTGATTGAGCCACCCCCAGCCTTTAAGTTCGTGGTAAGTCGCTCCTGTGAATGCACTCCATCCTATTTGTTCGGTGACAAATTCGCCTGCTGCTTGAGTATCCCAAACAATTTGGGATGTGGCTGTAATTAAGCAGCGATAGCGTTCCTCGCTTTCTTCCAAGGCTTTTTCTGCTTGTTTGCGATCGCTAATATTGCGAGCAACTCCGACTACACCGATGATGTTTCCGAGTCGATCGCGCAAAGGACTTTTGGTAGAGAGAAATGTTCGGATGTTACCCTCGCTATCTTTTCCTGCTTCCTCGATCGTTTCCTCAATCCCAGATTGCCACACCCGGCGGTCATTTTCCACCAGCATATCTGCAATCTCCGGCGGAAATAATTCTGCATCTTTTTTGCCAATAATTTCCGATTTTGGCAAGCCAATAATGGCTGCAGCCTGAGAATTTACCAATAGGTGGCGGCCCTGAATATCTTTGACAAAAATGCTGTCACCTGTACTTTCGATGACGCTTTCCAAGAGGATGTTTTTCTCTAGTAGCGCGGCTTCTATTTCTTTGCGATCGCTGATGTCGCGAGATATGCCCACAACGCCGATAAATTTTCCTTCCGAGTCACGCCAAGGGTATTTTGCTGTGAGAAACGTTCGCACAACTCCGTTTTGTGGTATGTCTTCTTCATAAGTAAAACATTCTCCCGTAGCAGTCACTCTGCGGTCTCCTTCGATAACTTGAGCGGGTATTTCACCCGGAAATAATGCTGAATCGTCTTTGCCTATAATGGCCTCGATCGGTTTTCCAGAAAATTGAGCTACTGCAGAATTTGCGATCGCGTACCGGCCTTGAATATCCTTGACAAAAATGAGATCCGGCGTGCTTTCTATCACGGAACGCAAAATAGAATTGCTGTGTTGGAGAGACTCTTGGGCTTGTTTGCGATCGGTAACGTCGCGGCCGATCGCGTACATCAATTCTTCCTCGCAGAAAGGGCTAGCATTCCAGGCTATCCACTTGTAAGACCCATTTTGACACCGCCAGCGGTTTTCAAACCCAACGGTATTGTTTCCCGTAGCAATGCTTTCAGCTTGTTTTAAAGTAGTTTCGCGATCGTCTGGATGCACGAATTCAATGAAGAGTTGGCCAACCATTTCGGCTGGGGAATAGCCGAGGATTTTTTCTGCTGCTGGGTTGATGCGTTTGAAATAACCGTCAAAACCAATGACGCACAACATATCTGGCGAGAGACTAAAAAAGCGATCGCCCTCGTCAGTTTTGCCCGATTGGCGATCGTTTTTCTTAGCAGCAGAGTTGTTCCATCCCGCTGCTGCAGCCAGCAGGACAATATTTGCTATTACCAAAAATGCCAGGGCGATCGGGCGATCGTACAAACCATAGGCACCGCTTGCTACCAGCCACCCGTTTAGTAGCAGCAGTACGACTATCAAAACTGAGAATTGGCTGCTGCGGGCGATCGTCTCTAAGTTGATGTTTTTTTTATACAGCATTCTGGATTTAGTCTTTTGTTTTCTGTTGACTTCTGCAGCCGTGATTTCTCTCAACCGCATTGGCAGAAAGTGCAACAATTTATTATTTCTTTTTCTGATATGAACTGAATCTGTCATTTGTTCACTCCAAAATCAAGAGGAATATTGGCTGTTGAAAACTTACAATAAAAATGTTTAAATAGTGTAAAATATTTTAAATTTGCGAGTTTTAGCATTGTAAGTCCTACCTAAATCTCAGCATTCCCACAAGCGAATTAAGTATATTTACGCAATTAGCAGTGATTTTTGATAGCTAACGCACCTATTTTATGATTTTTTTTCAACAGGCTTAGAGGGTTTATTTCTTATAATGCACTAAACATTGCTGTCAGTCATTGGACATTTGGCCTAATCTAGCTAGTCCCGACACAAAAATTAATTATCTACAGTAAATTAGAAGCGCATTGTTAAATGATATCATGTCCGGCCGATTGCCAAAACAAAAAGGGTTCGCGCGTGCGAACCAAATCTTATCGAGGTACGCGGGCGAGCAATTCCGGATAAAATTGCCAATCGCGGACAGATATTGAAATAATCTGCGTCCATAAGTGTAAATGGGTCTTAATCTGCAGTCAGCCTCGCGATCGAAGATTTAGGCACTCTTGTCTGCTGCTTTGCGACCTAATTGCTGTTGGCGAATGCGTTCCAAATTGCCCGCCGGAATAGCAGCTATAAGTTGCTTGGTGTAAGCTTGTTGCGGTTGGCGGTAAATGCGATCGGCTGTGCCAATTTCCTCGATTTTACCTTTGTTCATGACGATCGCCCGATCGCTCATAAACTTAACCACACTCAAATCGTGAGAAATAAAAATATAAGTCAGTCCAAACTCTGTTTGCAACTCCTTGAGCAAATTTAAAACTTGCGCCTGTACCGACACATCTAAGGCAGAAACCGACTCATCGCAAATAATAAACTTTGGATTCAAAGCCAAAGCTCTAGCAATACAAATTCGCTGCCGCTGTCCGCCAGAAAACTCGTGGGGGTAGCGCCGCATAATATCGGGATTCAAACCCACTCTATCCAACAAATAAGCCGCGCGATCGCGCTGTTCTTTCTGGTTCTTGCCAAAGCGGTGAATCACCATCGGTTCCATCACCGCCGCCCCAACACTCAGGCGCGGATCGAGAGAACTAAAAGGGTCTTGAAAAATAATTTGCAAATCGCGCCGCAGCCACCGCAATTTGCGATCGTACTCTTTTTGCCTTTGATAATTAGCGATCCACTGCCCTCTCGCACTACTTTTCGCAGGAGGAGTAATTTCTTGACCTTCAAAAAATACTTTACCGCTGGCGATCGGAATTAATTGCAACAAAGCTCTTGCTAAAGTTGATTTTCCGCAGCCGGATTCGCCCACCAAACCCAAAGTTTCCCCAGGATAAACCTCAAAAGAAATATCGTTTACCGCCATAAACAAGCGTTTAGTTTCGCCAAACATTCCCTGCACGGGAAAACCGACTCGCAAATTATTAACAGCTAACAAAGGCTGGGAAATATTCGGCAGCCTGGGCGGTTTTCCGGTGGCAAAAGCGGAAAGTCCGCCGCTACTGTCGCCGTCTAAATCGATATTTTTCTCGACAATTACTAATTCGCCGTTGGCATTTGTGCTGACATCCATAAAATCGGAAACCGTCGGTAAGCGGCGCCTTTGCCGATCGAGAGTTGGGCGGCAAGCTAACAGACCTTTTGTGTAAGGATGTTGGGGATTGCTGAAAATTTGTTCGATCGCAGCGCACTCAACAATCTTGCCTCGGTACATCACCGCCACCGTATCGGCAATTTCAGCAATGACGCTCAAATCGTGGGTAATAAAAATCATTGCCATGCCTCTAGAGTCCCGCAACTCGCGCAGCAAAGCTAAGATTGTGGCTTGGACGGTTACGTCTAAAGCCGTGGTAGGTTCGTCAGCAATTAATAATGTCGGATTGCAGGAAATGGCCATTGCAATCATCACGCGCTGGATTTGACCGCCGGAGAGTTCGTGGGGGTAGCGATCGAGCATAGCTTGTTTTTGGCCGTTGATGAGCTGCATCAAATCGCGATCGTCCTCCCGAACAGCTTCTTGCTGCCGGGCCAAACACGTTTGCCGGAGTTCTTCGTCGCCCGGTAGCAGCTTCACCTCTTGCAGCAGCGAAGCAGCTTTGCGCCGCGCTTGTGTCTGCGATACTTTTTGGTGCAGACAAATGGCTTCTGTGAGTTGAAATCCGATCGTGTAAACAGGATTTAGCGAACTCATCGGCTCTTGAAAAATCGTCGCAATCTGGCTGCCCCGGTAGGTTTGTTTTTCCCTGTCCGGCATGGCCAACAGATTCACGGGCCCGTGGCTAGCGCCGTCTTTGGTGGGAGAAAACCAAATTTCGCCTTCTATCTTCGTTGACGAACTAGACAGCAAATTCATCACGGCCAGGGATGTTACCGATTTTCCTGACCCCGATTCTCCCACGATGCCCAGAGTTTGCCCTCGCTTGACCTCAAACGAAACGCCGTCAACAGCTTTGACTGTTGCAGACGCATCGGCGGAGGCGGCAGATGGAAATTCAACCCGCAGGTTGCGAACTTCGAGGACGGTTTCACTCATGGATATCTACGGCAAAAGTTAAATACAGATTAAGTGGATTGTAGCAGGGCTCGCTCAAGGCAGAAGGCAGGGGGAAAGTCTGAATTTTTAAATTAGAAATTTTTTAACTAATGGCGATTTTCGCGCTGATGAGTGAAATATAGATGCTTGGGTAGTAGGGACACGGCACTGCTGTGTCCCTACTATATTTCATAGAATGAAAAACTGCGATCGAACTCAAAACTGACAAGTCGGAACTACTTAAGTGCCTTCTGACAGAGAGGAATTTTCTCAAAAACCTATGACTTGAGTGTCAGCAGGCAGTGCAGTGGCCTCGGAGACCTTTTTAAACACGGTTGCTTGCTCGTTTAAGGAATTAGGTCTCGCCTGTCCGGGATTGGTGCCTTGCAACTGAAGGCGCATTTGTCCTTCGG
The DNA here is from genome assembly GCF_036700745.1 of Microcoleus sp. S36a_B3. Taxonomy (NCBI): domain Bacteria; kingdom Bacillati; phylum Cyanobacteriota; class Cyanophyceae; order Oscillatoriales; family Microcoleaceae; genus Microcoleus; species Microcoleus sp. S36a_B3. Next base: position 222,640 of record NZ_JAUBPN010000006.1, read on the forward strand.
GAGTCAATTCAAAAACAGTTTCAACGGTTTCTGTGCTGCTGAGGCCAACATCCAGGTGCATCGGTTTTTCACCGAGATTCACTTTGTATCTCATTTCTTTGGCGCGGGCTGCTCCGTCGGGGCCTTTAGCCATGAGAAACAATTTGCCTTCTGGGGCGAAGACGAAGGTGAAAGACTGACCGGATGGGACTGTACCTTGCCATTGACCTAGGAGTTGCTGGTCGATGTTGCTAGCGGCCGGGGGGGCTGCTTCGGTAATTGTTGGTTCTGCTGCGGATGCCGGGCCCGGTGAAGCGTTGAAGCTGGCGAGGATGCCGAAGCAAATGCCACTTGCGATCGCTTTGCCAATCATTTTTGAATTAGACATGAGACCGATCTAAAAATTGGTTATTCTTTTGTACACTCTAGCGGTTAAAGCGTAAATTGTTTAGCTTTAATTTCTTTTAGAGATAGATATATAGCCTTTCAAGCTCTCATAGGAGGTACTAGGCGGCATGGGCCTCCGTGGGCATAGGCCTCCGTGGGCATACCTCACTTTTTTGAGAACCGCTATAGGTGGATATTCAAACCTGCAACGCGGTTCTCATCCCAGATTAAAGCTTGTCTTGAGCTTGTTGAAGAATCACGGGCTGTCAGTTTTTTTGTGGTAAAGTCCAATACCAAGCTGGCTTTAAAGGCACAGCTCGCTGTCCTAAGTCGATCGTTCTCAACCCAGAACAGCTAACTGACTGTCGCGTTCAGGAGCGCCACCAGAGAATTTTGTCCTTCTGCTATTAATGCTATTTCATTAGTTGCGTTCAGGAGCGCGATCGACTTGTTCTGTTTCAGATTGTGTCTGAGATTGTTGCGCTGCTTCCTGTTGATTTTCCGAGCGTTTAGTTCGCTCCAAAGCCTCTGCGTAAGACCAAGCTACGCTCACAATAAAAGCTTTGGCAATGCCGTCAAAATTTTTGGAATCATCGCTTTCGGGCGCTGGTGCTTTTGGGTTGCCGTCGTCCGTCATATTTTTGTTTTCTCCAGGGCTGGTTTTTCTAGCAATTGGCAGGCAATGTGCGATCGATACCCACAAACTTTGATTTTTCTTGCACCCGCACCCTACTGATCTTTGAGGATATGACCTCGCTCACCATAAATAATATCATAAATACGGTAATTGCCCGATCGCATCAGAAAGAAATCTTAACTTCGCTGATTGTCCGCAGCACTGACTCCTGCTGAAAACTGCGCTTGTAGCTGCCGATAATTTCATGAATAGATTTAGTTTTTTGCGGGCTATTTTCATAAATTAAAATCACTATGTTTGATTTTTCTATAATCAGAATTTCCGAAATGTTAAAGACTGCCCGGAGCCGTCTAATACAGTTAGTCCTTCCCGAAAATGAGGGGTGATAGCTGTCTTGACAAACTGCTGCTATTTTGATTCCTAAACAATCTCGCCTCCCGGTTTAGTTAAACCAAAACACAGTTCATCTTTGAGGCAATTTGTTTGCTGTTAGGATCGGAACTTTCCGGCAGTTTAGCGCGGGCAATTGTCGCCGGAAACACAGGCAGGACTAACAGCAGACAAGTCAAACCAAGACTGTGAATATGTTTGTTTATATATTATTTTTAACGCTTCGTTGCTTAAACTACTGGCAAACATACACGCACCAAAACTGTCAATACCAATAAAGTTTGTATCTTACATCGTTTAAAATAATTTAAAAGTTAAATTTAGCTAAAAAAATAGTGCGAGATGTGAGGTTAAATGCACATCTTGCACTATATTAGGAACGGGATTTTCGGCCCTTGCCACCAAAAAAACTATTCCTAATCCTTTAATTCGCGGATACTTCTCTTAGCGGTGTCTTGGTACATTTCCCCAAATTCTTTCACAGCAGCTCCTGCTTCTTGCCCGATCTTTTGAGCTCTCTCGCCCGGTTCGTTTTTAGTTTCGCGAGCTTCTTGTCTCCATTCCCGAGTTGTTTGAGGTCTGTCAGGATTGTTGAGATCCCCATTTGAACCGACTTGTGCGTTATAAGCTTTGTTGCTGTTTCCCGCATCAACATTCGTTGTCATCAGCATGAAACCGACTAAGACAACACTCAAAAAACTCTTGATTTGAAAGCCCTTCAGCAGGGAATTGATGCGAGCGATCGCTGTAGAAATCAAATTCATCTCGGTAATACTCCGTCAGTTAATTGGCGATAATTTTCAACATTTTTTCATCTAATTGACTCGCTCCAAAATCCGCAGCTAACGCCAGCTTAAGCCGAACTTAGCTTTTAGATCCTGTCCGTTCGATTTACCGCAATCGACCGGAAATGATGTTACTTGCAATTAGCCACATCAATAGAGTTATAGGTGAGCGATAAAATCTCTTCAACACCAAACCCATGTGTGAGTCAACTAGCTTTTTCAAACACAAATATCACGTTAACAGCATCAAAATGCTTCTACCTCTTACTAAAGTCATAAGTTAGTTAGAAGCCGAACAACCAAAATTCAGCACATAGTTAGACAAATTTAGCTCGATCGCGCTATACAAGAGCGATTTTTATTGCAGCCGATCGCCCGTTCTGACATCAAACCAGTGCAGGAACTGAGCCGGCAAAACCAGCTCGACAATTTCAGAGTTCCACTGGCGGTCATTTGGCACCAAAAGCCGCACTGTTACCGACTCCACACCCTTAACTCGGACGCTAACCAAATTTTGCATTCCCAAGTTTTCCACTAAATAAACCTCACCTTTAATTGCCTCTGGGGCCGCTATCTTGCCGGCCTCTGCATCTGCAAAACCGACGTGTTCCGGGCGAATTCCCAAGACAATCTGTGGCGGCACACTAGGCCAATTTGGCAAAGGAACTTTAAAATCGCCCAACATCGCCGAATTTCCCTGGCATTTAAGCTCAAACAAATTCATTTGCGGGCTGCCCACAAAACCCGCGACAAATTGATTGGCAGGACGGTTATAAATTAAGTGTGGGGGATCTAGTTGCTGGACAGTACCACTGTTGAGAACTGCGACTTTTGTAGAAAGCGTCATTGCTTCGGTTTGGTCGTGAGTTACGTACACTACAGGAGCTTTTTGTGATGTAAATAATTGTTTGAGTTCTGCCCTCACTTTTTCCCGCAATAATGCGTCGAGATTGCTCAAGGGTTCGTCGAGCAAAAATACTTCGGGTTGGCGCACTAAGGCGCGTCCTAGGGCTACTCTCTGCCGCTGTCCGCCTGATAATTTACCGGGTTTGCGATCGATTAATTCCGTCAATCCGAGGGATGTTGCAACTTCCGTCACTAACCGGTTGATTTCGCCGGAGGAGATTTTGCGAAGTTTGAGGCTGGATGCCATATTTTCGTATACTGTCATGTGCGGATAAAGCGCGTAACTTTGAAACACCATTGCAATATCCCGATCGCCCGGTCTGAGAGATGTCACATTGCGATCGCCAATTCTAATCTCGCCGCGAGTTGGCTGTTCCAATCCTGCAATCAACCGCAGCGTGGTAGATTTGCCACACCCGGAGGGCCCCAGCAAGGTGAGAAATTCGCCTTCGCTGACTTCTAAGCTAATATCTTTTACCGGTACAACTTTGGGGCTGTAGGTTTTATTGAGGTTTTTTAGTTGTAGTTTTGCCATGATTTTTATAAGGAAGAGGGAAGAAGGAAGAGGGAAGAAGGAAGAAGGAAGAGGGAAGAAGGAAGAGGGAATAGAGAAGAAAGAATTACTAACCGCGAAGGCGCGAAGGGCGCGAAGGAAGAGGGAAGAATCTAACTCGGAGGGCCCGCACGTACCATCCATCGCCCCTACCAACTGCCAACTGCCAACTGCCAACTGCCAACTGACTATCCTTTGACTGCTCCGGCTGTTAAACCTTGGACAATGCGCCGCTGGAACACCAAAACCAGGAAAACTAAGGGTAGGGTTCCTAAAACGGTGGCGGCGGCGATCGGGCCGTAAGGGATTTCAAAGACTGACACCCCGCTGAGTTGAGCGGTAGCAACGGGGATTGTTTTCATGGATTCGCGAGTTATAAATGTCAGGGCAAATATAAATTCGTTCCAAGCTGAAATAAATGTCAAGATTCCGGTTGTGACTAAGGCGGGAAATGTCATCGGTAGCACGATTTGCCACAGCATTTGAAAAGTGTTGTAGCCGTCAACTTTTGCCGCATCTTCTAAATCTTTTGGCAGTTGTTGAAAGAAACTCCGCATTACCAAAATTGTCAAGGGCAAGTTGATAGCTGTGTAAGGAATAATTAAGGCTAAATAATTATTTCCTAAACTCAAAGCTTTGACTATTTCTAACAAACCCAAGAAGAGCAGCACCGCCGGAAATAGCGTCACAATTGTTACAATTGCCAAAATGATTCTCTCGCCCCACAGCCGCAACCTAGCCAAAGCGTAAGCTGCAGGCGCGCCTACAGCTAAACACAGCAATGTGGAAGTAATGGAAACAAAAGTGCTATTTAAAATGTAAAGTGCAAAGGGGCGGCGTTGGAACAAGGAGATGTAATGCTCGAAGGTGATTTGTTTGGGTATGTAGACGTTGGGAATTGCTGAAATATCTGCATTTATTTTGAAAGATGTCAGTACCTGCCAGACAATGGGTGCGAGGAAATATGCGACGATTAATATCGCTGAGATTGGCAAGATTAGTTGCCGGATGTCAAAGGTTTTTTTGTTAGATTGTTCGCGGGCGATCGACATAATTTATACCAATGAAAGGAAAAATTCAAACCGTTCAGCAATCTAAAATTTACAATCTACAATCCTCAAATCTAAAATCTCAAATCTAAAATCAATTGATGCGGGCTCTAGATAACAGATAAGCGGCGATCGCCACTGCAGCAACCAACAGCAAAAAAGTACACACCACCAAAGCCGCCCCGTAGCCAAAGTCTAAATACCTCATTACCGTGCTGTAAATGTAGATAGAAACCGTCTCCGTTGCCCCCGCCGGCCCCCCTCCCGTCATCACCTGAATCAAGTCAAAAATGCCAAAAGCTTGGGCAAATCGAAACAGCATAGCAATCACAATTTGGGGCATCAGCAGCGGCCAGGTAATTTGACGAAAACTCTGCCAACTACTCGCGCCGTCAATGGCGTGTGCTTCATACAAATCACCGGGAATCGATTGCAATCCCGCTAACAAAAGCAGGCTGACAAATGGCGTAGTTTTCCACACATCCGCTGTAATCACTGCCATCATTGCCAAAGTCGGATCTCCCAACCAGCTAATGCTATTTTTGATCAATCCCAAGCGGATTAAAATATCATTAATTACGCCGTATTGGTCATTAAAAATCCACGCCCAAGCTACACCCATTAATGCAGTCGGCAGCGCCCAAGGCAGTAAGGAAATTGTCCGCACGATCGCGCGCCCTCTGAAAGATTGATTTAAGACTAAGGCAATGCCCATGCCGATAATTAATTCCAGCACAACAGAGGCGACTGTAAATATTGCGGTATTGCTTAAAGTTTGCCAGAAACGCCCGTCGCCTAACATTCGACTGTAGTTAGCAAAACCGGAAAAAACCAGTTTTAATTCTGTACCGAGATTTTGGGTGAATAAACTTAGCCAAAAAGCGCGTAATATTGGGTAAGCAAATACTAGCAGCAGAATTATCAATGCTGGTGCTACTAATATCCATCCGGTTTTTTGTTCGCGCTGTCGCATTTTGTCTAATTGCATATTTGATATCAAATCCGTTAGTATCGGAATAGTAAATTTACTGTTGACTGTTGACTGTTGACTGTTGACTGTTAATTGTTGACTGTTGACTGTTGACATCATGTATGAGTGCAACCGGAATTGATATGAATCTCTAATTTCTTCCTCATTTCCCAGTTCATGGTTCTTCCAGTCCGCAGAGGGGGACATTGTTTGTATAGCCCCGAATTCCATTCGGCTGGTTCCATTCTGGTTGTATTCGGCGAATTCTCTTCGGCGAATTCTCTTCGGTAGGTTCCTTGTTTTACGAAGCTTTCGATTGTTTCAAACTGCTTAATAAATTGCGAGTTTCGCTAGCTGCTGCTTTCATTGCTTCTTCTGCAGTCATTCTTCCGGTAAAAGCTGAACTCAAATAGCGCTGCAAAATATCAGAAGCTTGAGCGTATTGTGCTATGGGCGGGCGTAAAACTGGCTGTTCCACTACTTTTAGCAGTTGCGGGTAGTGAGGATATTTGGCGACTATTTCTTTGTTAGTAAATAGGGATTTGTAGCTAGGAATTAAACCCGTTTCTAAAATAAATTTACGCTGGGTTGCTTCGCTTGTAAGGTATTTAATTGCTTTCCACGCTTGTTCTGGATGTTTTGAGGTTTTGGCAATTCCCCAGCCCCAGCCACCCAAGCAGGAACCGCCTGTTTTACCCGTACTGCTGAGCATTGGCTCGATCGCAATTTTGCCTCTCACCTTCGATCCCTCGGCATTTGCTAGCTTCCAAACATAGGGCCAATTTCGCAAAAATAGCGCTTTGCCGTTTTGAAACAATAGCCGGGTTTCTTCTTCGCCGTAGGTAGTAACACCGGGTGGAGAAATGCCAGAGGCGATCGTATTTTTGAGAAATTCTACTGCTTGAATTGCCTCCGGTTTATCTAACCCAACTTCAAAAGTTTGAGGGTTCGCCCAGAAGCCGCCGAAACCGGAGAGCACTTCGACAAACATCGCAGATACTCCTTCGTATTGTTTGCCTTGCCACAAATAACCCCAAGTTACTTTTCCCTGTTTTTGCAAGTTTTGAGAGATTTTTGCCATCTCTTCAAAGGTTTTCGGCGCTGGAATTCCCGCTTGTTCTAAAATGTCTTTGCGGTAATAAAGCATTCCGGCATCGGAAGCGTGGGGAATTCGGTAAAGTTTGCCTCGATATCGGCCGCCTTCGACGTTACCTTGAATGAACTTTGATAGTTGTTTGGGGGGAATTCTGTCTGTCAAATCCATCACCCAACCTGCGGCGGCAAATTTGGGAACCCAAACAATATCCATGTTGATGATATCGTAGGGCGAGTCGCCTAACAAAAAGGCAGATGTGTAAAGATTTTCTACGAGGTTTGTGTCAAATGGCCCTTCTATGAGGTTGATGCGAATATCGGGGTTTTTCTGTTCAAATTCTTTGACAAAGGGTTTCCAGTTAGTAATGTCTTGGCCTTGCATTAACATGGTGAGGGTTACTGGCTGCTTACTCAGTGCGGGCAGAATAAATAACAGCAAGATGGTGGCTAATGTGACGGCGCTTAAGGCGAAAAGACGGGGATGCTTCTGCCTTCGCTGGGGTGTAAAATTTATTTTTTGCATTTGCTTGGGAGAAGTTCCTGTGCGATCGCCTTATTTCTCTCTTAACTCGCTTTCTGATGTTTCACGGGATTTGGCGAGTTTGTGTAATAAAAATTTAAGTAAACTTTAACTTACTTAATAATCGTTGAGTGAAGAGTGCTAATTTTGATTGGACGAGTGCGATCGCGAGTTAAGTAAGCATCTATCTACAGACAGATATTGAGAGTCTTGTCAAATATCGTTTCCGCTGGCATTTGGCATTGACTTGATTAAATCGTTTGGCCGGTGCGTGAGTAATAATCTGGGAGTCTGGATTTAAAAATTTCTTGCGCTCACGCACCCTAAAAATAAATAATTCTTCTTCCCTCTTCCTTCTTCCCTCTTCCTTCGGATACAAAAAACACCGCTCCTCAAAACAGGAGAACGGTGCATAGGGGGTGTTATGGGTTGTTGTCTGGGATTAACCCTAACAAATCGCGATCGGCTGCGGGGAGGCCTTGTGATGGTTAAAAAATTGGCACAAACCTGCGCGCCTGTACGCCTCGCGATCGACCTTTACTGTTAGCCCAACCATTCCACAACAGCATCTTGCTTGGTGTTGGTGTGCCGTTCTGGGGTTTCGCGGTTGAATTTCATGTGGATGGCGCGGTTTTGTTCGCCGTCTGCTGCTACTGCAAAAATCGGATAGTCGATTAAGCCATCTTGGAAAGACATCTGGAAGCGGAAAGTGCCGTCAGCATTGAGTTTAATCGGCTGTCCGCCTACGTAAACTGTAGCGTCGGGTTCGGTGGCACCGTAGACGATCAGTTCTGCGTCAGCAACTAACCAGAACTGGCGGGGGCGCATCGGGGCGGCGAAGCCAACTCCCGACATACCGACACCGGACATACCCATACCGGACATGGTGAGCCCGGACATACCGACACCGGACATACCGACACCGGACATGGTGCGTCCCGACATACCGACACCGGACATACCCGCACCGGACATGGTGAGCCCGGACATACCTGCACCGGACATACCCGCACCGGACATGGTGAGCCCGGACATGGCGGGGGCTGCCCACATTCCGACACCGGAGGGGAACACGTAGGAACTCAAAGCTTGTTCGTGGATGCCTACTTGCTGAACCGAACCGGCGACGTGCGGCATGGAACCGAACATGGAACCAGCTACGCGCATCGATTCTGCCGATTCTGCCATGCCGAAGATTTCTTGGTAGATGCCGTTACGGGTGTTGTTGAAACTGTTACCGTTGCTTGCTTGTGCGATTTTTTTGGCAGGCGGAACCAGTTCGGCGAAGGTTTTACCGGACAAGTCTTCTTCCCAGTCGAGGGTGATGAATTGGTCTTCTATCCAATCGCTGGGATAGATTGGGGGAACGCGGACTTCGGCCGATCGCGCTAAGATCAACCAACGACCGTCTGCACAGCGGTAGCCGATGTCGATCGCATAATCGCGATCGCTAAGGGGGATCGGTACGTACCATTCCCGCGCCAGTTCGTCGCAGGGATATTCTTGAATGCTGTGCGGGCTTTGGATTTCGAGGTTAACATCTGTCACGTCGTAGATCCGCAGGGCGAGTTGCTGTCCGCCTTGGCGGCGCAATTCTTGTTTGCGATCGTTCGAGATATCCCAGTAGGTGTAAGCCCATTCTGGATCGCGCGGCATCAAAACCACCCGACTTTCGCCGTAGCCGTTGGGCAAATCTGCTAAACCTTCATCGACAGACGACAAGGAACCGCCTGTTCTGTCTTCTTGACCGAGTTCAAACTTTGCTGCTTCCACTGCTTCTTGTGCCTCTAGTTTGCGAGATGGACTGTATGAAAATTTGTTGCGCTGAATTTCTTGAATTGATGCCAGGAGTTGCGATTTCCGCATCCGGCTGTAGCGAGATACTCCACATTCGCTAGCGACTCTGCGGAGTTGTCGCAAAGTCATCTCTTCTAATGGTGGGCGTTCTTTTGCCATGAGTTTGTTCTCCTCTAATTTGCGATTGCGGGTTAGATTTTTTGTTTCAACACTTGAATAATGTGTTGATTTTTTGAGTTAGAAACTCTTTATAAATGCAAATTTAATCGAGCTTCCTCATCTCTCCAACCTTTGAAGCCTTGCTTGTGTTTAGCTTGCCTTGTCCCAAATTGCGATCGGGATTTGTGACTTTTTGGCTTCCGCGCGCACCGTCCGGTCTCAATAAAGCTTTATCTGTCGATTCTTGATTGACAAGATCGATTTTGCGAGTGCGATCGGTGCTGCTAGCAACGCTGTGCTGCCAGCACACGCGCTATTTGACTCCCATAGCTGCTTAACTGAAGCATTTCTTTGGGATCGCTTTGTCATGACTCAATGTTGCAGACAATTCGCGATCGGGTCAAGGGGTCTTTTGCCTCAATCATGGGTACTTATACGCATTCTCGTGTGTTTGGGGATCAATATGTCAGGGAATCTTGACATATGGGAGATTTGGGGGCTCGGTGTTGGCGCGAATGTCAGGATTTGATGACAATGGGCGATAGGGGGCTTTTGATGGGTTTGGAGGGTGGGTGGATGGGGCGATCGGGTGGCCAGAAACCGGGTTTTTTTCCAGAACATTTCGTCACAGCCCACAAAAATCGGAAAAACCCAGTTTCTTTAGTTTTGATGCGTCCAGGACTCAAAATGTCTTGAAGGTGAATTTACTAATCTCTATAATGTATGAAAAATCTGTTAATAATTGCTTGATATAGGGGATCGTTTGGCAGTGTATTTTCCCTGGAGGCGAAGATGAAGACTAAAGGTACAATTGTTTGGGACTATAAACAGGGTTGGACTTCTCCAGAACTAGAAGTTCCGGCAACAGGTAAAATTGCTATTTTTGTCGATTACCCAGATGACGACTTAAGTATGCCCATCATCGAACCCGAAGTAGAAGAACTTTTGTCAAATTTAGGCTATGTTGGTGAGGGTCGCTACATTGGAGAAAACGATCGCCTCAAACCCTGCGATACAAAAACTGTTACTTATGTAGAAACATTCTCTATTGAAGAGTTGAGCCATCATCTCAGAATACTGAATCAAACTATCATTCCGAGGGAATGGTTTTATATCTTAAATTCCGAGGCAAATATTATCAATCTTCAAAAGGCGATCGTTCCAGCATAACTGCTAGATTGAAAAATTATCGATCGCTTGGGATTTACGCACGGGTAGTCAGCAACTAGGTTTTTCCCTGGAAAACTTCGTCAAAACACGCAGAAATTCATAAAAACCTGGTTTCTTCAAGCGGAGTGGGTAAGTTCTGAGAATAGATATGTCGCTGGACTTCAGGCAACGCTATTTGATAGCGAAGAAATAGCAAAGCTTTGTATAATTAGTACAAGGTTACTTAAAAAAGCCCATATAAACTTGCAAGCTTTTGTGACACAATAGAATAGGTAATAGCCGATCGCGAGAACGCACAGTATGCTCAAAACCACCATTACCATTCCCCAAACCTTCAAAGTAACTCACGAACAGTTCCAGGAAATTGCTGCCGTCAACCGTGACTTAAGGCTAGAGAGAACTGCTACAGGAGAATTAATTGTTATGCCCCCGACAGGAAGCGAAACAGGAAATCGAAACCTAGATATTGAAGGACAACTATGGCTGTGGAACCGCCAAACCAAGCTGGGAGTAGCATTTAACTCTTCTAGCGGTTTTAAACTGCCCAATGGTGCCGATCGCTCCCCAGACGCTTCCTGGGTTAAATTAGAACGGTGGCAAACTCTCACACCCAAACAACAAGAAGGTTTCGCTCCCCTTTGTCCAGACTTTGTTGTAGAATTGCGATCTAAATCTGACAACATGGAACCATTGCGGGAAAAAATGCGCGAATACATGGTAAATGGAGCCATTTTGGGATGGTTAATCGATCGCAAAAACCATAAAGTTGAGATATACAGGCCAAGTCAGGATGTGGAAATATTAGATAATCCCACCACTTTGTCCGGGGAAGATGTATTGCCGGGATTTGTCTTAGATTTAACAGATGTTTGGTAGCGACAGCGAAAGATTCACCAACAGCAATATAATAAATTATAGCAGTACATCAATCTCAAATCTCAAATCCCATGCCCCTAACGCTTTACAACAGCTTGACCCGCCGCGAATCACCTTTTGAACCCCTCGAACCCTCAAAGGTGCGGATGTACTGTTGCGGCGTTACGGTATACGATTACTGCCACGTCGGCCACGCCCGCGCTTACATTGTTTGGGATATGGTGCGCCGATATCTGATGTGGCGGGGATACTCGGTGCGCTACGTTCAGAATTTTACCGATATTGACGACAAAATTCTCGCGCGCGCACGCGAGACAAATTCCACAATGGAAGCCGTAGCCGAACGCTTCATCGACGAATATTTTGCCGATATGGACAAACTAAATATTCTCAGGGCTGATGAATATCCCCGCGCCACACAATCAATGGACGGCATAAAACGGCTGATTCACGAGTTAGAAAACAAAGGCTTTGCCTACGCTTCCAGCGGCGACGTTTACTACAGCGTTAAAAAGTTTTCCGATTACGGAAAACTTTCCGGCCGCAAGTTGGAAGAAATGCAGGCCGGGGCTAGCGGAAGATTGGAAACCGCAGAAAGAGAAGCTCAAAAAAAGCAAGATTCCTCTGATTTTGCCCTGTGGAAAAGCGCTAAACCGGGAGAACCTGCTTGGGATTCATCTTGGGGAAAAGGTCGCCCCGGATGGCACATTGAATGTTCGGCGATGGTGCGCGATTGTTTTGGCGAAACTATTGATATTCACTGCGGCGGTTCCGATTTAATTTTTCCGCACCACGAAAACGAAATTGCTCAATCTGAAGCCGCGAGTGGTAAGTCTCTGGCTAATTATTGGATGCACAATGCTTTTGTGACTGTCAATGGCAAAAAGATGTCGAAATCTTTGCACAATTTTATTACAATTCGCGATTTGTTGGAGGGGAATTGGTCGGGCGATAGCGACAATGCAAAAGCGGTGGAACCGATGGCGGTGAGGCTGTTTGTGTTTATGGCGCAGTATCGCAGTCAGATTGATTTTACTGAAGAGGCGATCGCATCTGCTAGAAATGGCTGGAATACGATCGCCGAAGGCTTGCTTTTTGGGTTCCGATATGCCGATAAACTGAGTTGGGATGTTGAAAAAACCGGACAAGATACCAATGCTGTGCAGCAGTTTCAAGCCGCGATGGATAATGATTTCAATACTCCGGCTGCTTTGACTGTTTTGTTTGAATTGGCTAAGGAATTGGGCAAGGAAGGTAATGTTTTAGTGCATCAAGGCAAAACTGACACTTCGCCGGAATTGTTGCAGCAAAAGTGGCTAACTTTGGTGAGTTTGGCGGGGGTTTTGGGGTTGGAAGTTCAGCCGGAAGCTGACAGCGATGATGCGGTTGGCGGTTTGAGTGATGGGGAGATTGAGGTGATGATTCAGCGGCGGAAAGATGCGCGGATAGCTAAGAATTTCGCTGAGGGCGATCGCCTTCGCAATGAACTTAAGGATAATGGGATTACTTTGATTGACCAAAAGGATGGTACAACTATTTGGCACCGGGGTTAAAAAACTGGTTTGTAGTGAGTAATTCATTCCTCTGGGACGGACTGAATTCCTCACTACGAAGGAATGAATTTTTATTGATTTAACTTATTCACAAATTCGGCAACCGCGCCGACAAATTCTGGGGTGGATTCGTAGGGTAAAACGTTGCGCCCCGGCATTAATAAACCCTCTGCGTTGGGAAAGTTAGCCAAATATTGCGCTAGTCTTTCCTCTGGTTTTTCTTCTTTACCCGATTGACTGATGCTTGAGGCTTTTTCTCCCATGACAACGAGTACGGGGCGATCGAACTTTTGAATCGTGCTACTATAATCCTGGCGCCAAAACCCCGCTAAAAACGAGAAAACCGCGTGACGGCTGTCAGGATTTGCCGCCCCAGCCTGCAAAGCCTCCAACCATTCGCTGTCAACTTTTGCCGCATCGCCAAACAGTTGTTTTGCAGAAAAAGATCGCAAGAATTCAGCGCGTCTGGCGTAGCGGTAAAAAGCGTTTCCCAAGGGAGAATCTAACAAATTCCAGACAATTCTTTGCTGTCTCTCTGTCGAATGTTTGTTCATCACCGCCCAAGCTGGAGGCCCGGCGAGGACTAACCCGCGAATTAAATTTGAGCCGCTTTCCTGCTGAATTTTTGCTAATTCCAAGGCTACACACAGTAAAGCACCTTGCACGAGTACGATCGCAGGTTTTTTTACTACAGTCTCCAAGAAAAACTGCAACTGGGCCGCCCAATCGTCAGGATAGCAAGCCACAGCAGGCATTTCGCAATCTCCGCACCCCAAAAGATCGGGGTTATAAATCGGATTTGTGTTGCCCGATTTGTACCAATTTTCGCAAAATCTCTGCCAAAATACTCTTGACAATCCAACTCCTATGGGATGAATCAATAACAAAGGGATGCTATTTTCGACCGCAGTATTTGGGTTGTAAACATCGTAAGCACAGCGATAATTTTGCCATTCGTAAAATAGCGTTGGTGATTTAATAGACGAAATGGCGGACAAATCTTGATTTGAAGGTGGTGATTGCATATTAACCGTTTAATTTTTTACTTGTTTGTTTACTTATGATGCAACGACAATGTGAGTTTTAGCTTGAACATTTGGTGGCGAGTGGGCAATCCGAATCTCTACGTTGCTGCCGAGTGCGTTGAGAAAACGAAATAGGCGTTCCGTAGAGAAATCTAATAATTTACCGCGCATCAATGCTGAGAGTGTAGGTCGATCAATTCCTAATAGCTTTGCTGCTTGGTTCTGGGTTAGTTGGCGTTCCAAAATTAATTCACTAATCTGATGAGCTAGTTCTGCCTTAATCAGTAATTCCTCTGGATTGGCTAGCCCTAAATCAGCAAAAACATTTCCACTACTGGAATGCACTTTGATTTCTTCAGTCATTTTGTTCCTCCAATTCTTGCTGTTCTAAATATTTTTTGTAGTGTTCTTTGGCACGCTTAAGTCGAGATTCAATCAAATCTATATCTTGCTTGGGGGTAGCCATTCCCTGCTTTGATTTTTTTTGAAAAGCATGAAGAACATAGACTCTTCCTTCAAATTTTACGGTCTATACCGCTCGGTAAGTGTCTCCATCAAAATTTTCAACAATTTCTATAACGCCAGCACCTTTAAATCCTTTAAGCGGTTTAGCATCAGGATGCTTTTTACCCAGTTGAGCGCGGTACAAAGCAAAACCCATAATTTGCTGGACATCTTCAGAAAACTCGCGCAAGTCGTCACGGGAACTGCCGCTCCATTCAACGGGTTTTAATAGCGAATTCATAATCTTAATTATATTATTTATATCATATTGTTTATCATAAAATAGAGAGTGATACGCTCGACAACAATATCATTACTCAATTTTGTCAGAATAATCATGTCAGAACAGCGGATTACAATTTCTATACCTAACTTGCTGCTAATTGTAGCATCGTCCTTGCTGCTAGTGCTACTGTGGCAATTGCGGAGCCTGCTAGTAATTCTGATGATATCAGTCGTGCTCGCCGCTTCGATCGTCCCGATCGTCAATTGGGCCGAAACCATGCGCCTTCCCCGCTGGCTGGCGGTGATTCTGGTTTATTTAACTCTGATCGGCGGATTTAGCGGGGCGGTAGTGTTAATCGGCCCGACAATCATCGAGCAAATCCAGTTACTGGTGCGACTGCTACCAGTTTATGTTAAAAGTCTGGAAACCTTAGCAACTAATCTATTGAGTCGCCTCACCGACGATGCCCCGGCGCTGGTGGGTCAGTTGGTGGATACTCAATCGCTGACGAATTGGCTGATTCGATCTAGCCAACAACTAATTTTGCGATCGTACAGTTTAACTAGAGGCATTTTAGGAGGTGTTTTCAGCTTAATTTTAGCATTATTTATTTCAGGTTACATGGTTGCCGATAGCAACACATTAATTAAAAGCTTAGTGCAGTTTTTCCCCAAACCTTGGGATGAAAAATTAGCCGCCCAAGCAACTCCCATCGGTCAAAAAATGGGGAGTTATATTCGGGGAAGAGTGTTAGTTTCGGGGATTTTAGGGATATTTATTACCACAGGTTTGAGCGTTTTAGGAATGCCGGAATTTGCTTTAGGCTTGGGTGCGATCGCAGGTGTTACCAACCTGATTCCCTTCATCGGCCCAGTATTGGGAGCAGTCCCCGCATTAATTGTAGCCTTAGCTAAAGGTGGCTGGCTAGTTTTGTGGGTATTGCTGTTATTTGTAATTATCCAAAACTTGGAAACTTACGTGCTCGATCCTTTGCTGGTTGGTTCCTCGGTTGGCGTGCATCCATTGTATCAATTGCTATCCGTCCTCGGAGGCGTGCAAGTATTGGGAATTATCGGCGCAATAATTGTGCCACCTTGGTTTGCGGGAGTGGCGGCTTTGGTGGAAAACTTGTATTTAAAACCGAAGCTTAGAGGGGAACATCGAGAGGCAATAAATCAGGCTAAACATAATTCTGACTTACCGCCTATAACACCTTTGACGTGACAGCAGGTTATGGCTAGATCGCGGAACATACTCGTAAGGTGCGTCGCCTCAAAAATTCTTAACGAAATATCAAAAATCTCACATATCCGCACCTTATAGCATTCACGAGTGCAAATCTTATTACCCAAAAATTGTGCTTATTTCCTCAATGATTGTCCGGTGCGTCGCTAGGGTATTGTTTGTCAAATTCAGGGATTTTTGATAGCGACGCACCCTACCACTTAAATCTGCGGTTGAACTATCAATCAAATACTGATAAATCAGTGTACTATCAACAACCAACAACCAACAACTAATAACTAACAACTAACAACTAAGGACTAATTGCCACTTCAATGCGGCGGTTGCGCTGCCGGTTGATATCAGAACTATTGTCTACCAAAGGGCGACTTTCCCCGTAGCCGATCGCCACCCAATGATAATTGCGATCGATCGCGCCAGACAAATACTGCACCACAGCCTGAGCCCGCGCCAACGACACATTGCGATTTTCTACCACTTCCCCCCCGTCGTCAGTGTGGCCGGCCACCCGCACCGTTGCACCCTGGTAACTGCCTAAATCCGCCACCAAATTGTCCAAAATCGCACTCGTACCCGCGCGCAAAGAAATGCTGCCAGTATTAAACAAAACATCGCTGGGCAGAGTTACCATCAGCCCATCCCTTCCAAACACCGAATTATTCACAGTTTCAGGGTTCAGACTCTGGCTGCTGCTTGCGGGTAAAACAGGAGTAGGGCTCGCCGCCGCTTCCGGCGCAGCCAATTCCCGCGACATCAACTGCAACCGCTTTTCCAAAGTTTCCGTCGGGCGGCTGCTACCCAACTGACTCTCCAAAGCCGCCGTGCGGCCAATCAGCGCGTTGAGCTCGCCCTGCAACTGTCTCAAATCAACCTGTAATTTCTCTCTCAAGGCAGGATTGATTTTTGACTGGGGACTGGGTGTAGCGGTTGGTGCCGGAAGCGCCGGAATTGGCCTTGCTGGTGCGCGTTGCGGGCTGGGGGTCAAATTTTGAGTTAGGCGCAGCAATCTCTCGGCGATCGGCATCTGGACCCTATTAGAAGGGTAAATTTGGGCGATCGTCATCCCCAAAACCCAGGCAAAACCGCTACCTACCCCCAGCAGCAGCAGTCGAAAAATCAGCGACAGCAAAAACAAACCTTTTCCCCGCGACTTGGAAACGCGAGTCGGGGGGATTGAAGGTTTTTGGTTAAAAGATCGCGTCATATTGCCTCCCTCTCGGTGCAGGTACCAGGTTAATTTCGATACTATCTTACCTATCAGATTTGAGATTTTCCATTTTTAGATTTGAGATTTGACGAAAATTATACTATCTCAAAAAGAAACCCGGTTCTTCCAAACTTGGGGTTTAGCGGCGCAGCATCCTTGCCAGAAACCAGGTTTCTACTTCCCGGCACCGATGGGAAATTGTATATTTTAGATGGGAAGACAAATCTAACACCTAAAACAGAAACCCGGTTTCTCCTAATTTGGGGTTTAGTGGCGCAGCATCCTTGCGAGAAACCGGGTTTCTAGTACCCCGGCGCGTAAGCCTTAATTCTGTTGGATAATGCTGTATAATTTTTGGAAAAAAAAACGATGACTGACCCTTTAAATAGCGCCTATCCGATTCCTTGGGAATGGATTAACGCCACTCATGCCAAACTGAGCTCTACTGGCGGCACCAGCCTCCGCTACTATCGCAGCCCTTCCCTAGTTTCAACTAACGGCCAACACGCGGCTTACAGTCGAATTGAGTTGCAAGTACAGCCGGAATTAGCCCAGTGTAGGGTTAGCAGCGTTATGTTTGTGGAAAATCTCAAAACCGGGGAATTGCAAACAGTGGCTGCTGCTTCGCCGCTGGCGGAAAGCGGAATGTATGCTAGCGATGACACAGATATGTCCGGGACGATCGCGATTTTAGTACCTGTTGCTTGGAATCAAGAGGGTTCCCGCCTTCTCGCCCGAGAATTTGAAGCGCTGTTCAACTCTTCCGATATGTCCGACTACGCGGTCATTTGGGATAAAAATGATAATTACACTTATACTGTTGCTCCCGCTCGCAGTCTTTACACTCATGCTGTACTGTTGGGTTGGAGTCAAGTTTGCCCCGGACAAGTTCTGTTCCGCGCCGGTCATTTGGGCGATCGACATTGGCCTCTTTGTGCAGTAGATATGACCGGTCAAACAGTAGCTGTCAGCGAAGACAAACCCCTAGTTTTCGGCACTCAAGCCAGCGCCGACTGGATCGAACCTAAAACTCGTTTTTAGATACTATGGCAGCATCTTCTTCGATCTGGCCCACAATTATTTTACTTTCCGGTCAATTTTTAGACCAATTCATTTTGACTCTGGGGCTGATAGCCTTAGCTGTCGTTTTTGGTTTAACCGCTTTTATTTTTATTCGAGTTTTCCTCAATTGGTTCCAGGCGAAATTGGAAAAAAACCGCCATTTCAATCTACCGCTGTTCCCAAAAAAGGCTGAAAAATCAACCGCTAACATTGCAGATCCTGAAAAAGTTTTTTTAGAACCCGTGTTCGTAAAAACCGACAGAAATTTTGTGATTTCCGTAGCAGAAAACGATATTTTAGAAGAGATTGAACCGGCAATAATTTACAAAAATTCAGCAGCAGTTGCCCGTCTGTACAAGCCGATCGCTCTTTGGCAAGGGCGCTTAATTTTGCCCTCAAAGGAACAGCGCCCGCCCAAAGATACAGTATTTTTGGAAGTAATAAATGCCCCCAAAAAATATCAAAATTTTATTGGCAAAACAGTCTTTTTGAAGTGGATCGCCAACCGCCAAGTTCAGTTTTTTGTCCACGCAGTCAGTCAAGATATCAACTTCACAAAACAAACGAAAAAAAGTCAAAAATCTGGTAACATCCATCCAGATAGGTTGAACGGCTGGCGAAATGTCGGCCCTTTGGAAACTTTGGCGGGTAGCAGACTCGAAGACAGCGTGACTGTGATGCTGCGGAGGCCGGTGATTGCGATCGACCACAGCAGCGGCCAGCAGGAACTAATTATCGATCGCGAACCCGTACAAATTATCGGACGTTTGTGCGCCTTAGTTTCAATTTTACAGCGCCAAGAACCCGACAACAACAAATTTATTGTCCGGCATTTCAACAAAACATCCCAACAATTTGACGGCGCAGCCGAAATCATTCGGATTCCCCAAGTACAACCAGACAAAAATGGTATAGCGAGGTCTACCAATCACCTGATTGAACAATCGCCATTAAATCCAGATGGCTGGTATATTTACGGCGAAAGAGACGAAGACAGTATTTTTGTAGTCCAAGCAATTGAACCGCGCAAAATTGCTCAGTTAATACCAGATGAAACATATTTTGGACTGAACAAATCTCTCGCTTATTTAAAAGACGAAAACTGGTCAAATACAGCGGCTCAAAAAGGACAAGCAAAAAGAGTATTGTTAATGCCAAATGAGGTAGCCGAAAACACTTTAGTCTCCCCTTGGAAAGAAGGAGATATCGGTATCGTGATTCACAGTTTTGGGGGTATTGGCGGCAAAAAAGGCGAATCTGCACCGCTGGGAATTGTCACCGGACATTTTGCTTTCGGAATCGCAAAAGTAGTGCGCGATGGATTTACCGACGAACTGCGTTTTGACATAGAATACAAACAAGTATACGCCCACAATCCCGATGGAATTGTCGCCGGTTCGAGTAAGTGGCAAAGTTATATGGGAGACTTGCAGCGTGGCTGGTTGGGCGATCGCCCGGTTTGCGATATCATTTGTAAATTAGACTGCGTGTGTTACGACTACGATTTTGACGGCATCATCTTGTCGCCTTTAACCGAATTAAACCAGCAACTAGATATCATGATGGCGCGCTACCGCAGCGGAGACGGCACCGGCGCAACTTTAGTCACGCCAGCAACTTCTTGCGTCCAAGATTCCAGTCAAGCAATTTACGCTACTATTAAAAAAATCACTGCCGAAGTCGAGTCAAATTCTCAAATTCAAGACTGGCTAAAAACAAATCCTACCCACGCACAAACCGAAAGATTTCATCAGTTAGTAGTTTTGGGAGAGAGTTTAGGAAAAGTATTAATTCCCCTCGGTATTGTCCGTCTAGATTGGCGCAAAAATACGAGATTGGTAGGGATTGATTCGGAACAGAAAAAAAGCTTTTTTTCTGGGATCACGAACCTGCTAAAAGCTGTTATTAGTTACCGAACAATGCTTCCCAGACGTACTCAAGATGAAATCGCCAAAATTCTCTTAAAACAAGGATCCTTTTTGTGGATAATTCGCACCAATCAAGTTGGGGGATTCGATCCAGATATTAAGCCTCGTGCGCCGACAGAACTTTGAGTCAAATTATAATATAAGAAAAAGACGGCGGTTGAAACCGCCAGAAAGTCAAACGAAGATGATTCGGCGATTGAAATCGCTTCTACAAAAACGAAGTCTGCCTCCGCAGGCTAAGAGTTGAGGAATTGGTTTGTAGTGTGATGTTATATCGTTTCCGTTTGGATCGGAATGATTTAACCGCAGAGTACACAGAGTACACAGAGTCCGAGAATATATATCTGAATCATTCCGATGCTACGCGATTTGATATTACATCGTTTCCGGTTGCGTTGGGATCATAAACTAGGGGGCAATTCATGAATGATTCTGACAAGTTGCCACCCTCAGATAGGCGCAATTTTAAGTGTTTGGAGTCAATCGTTAACAGTCAACAGTCAACAGTCAACCGTTAACAGTCAACAGTCAACCGTTAACAATCAACCATTACCAAGGAGTGACTGCAACAGTGCCGCCCGGTGCAATAACTACTCGGAAATCAGCTAGGGGTTCTGCTGGTGGCCTGCTGCCAATCGGTTTGTAAAGCAACTCCGATAACGGCGCTTCGGATCGATCGACTGCTGCGGGATTCTCCGACTTATAACCGACAATCGCCCCATCCTTAGCCACACTCACCCGATAAACCAACTCCGCATCCACCGCAGGCTTAGTTTTCAAAACTCCGTCAATTTGCTGGGAAAGTTTGCCCTTCAACAGCTCGATTTCTGCCGGATCGGTAATCGGCCCGGCTGCAACATCAGGACTTGGCAAAGCTTCAGAAACAGGACTGGGCGTGCTTTGGGGCGAAGCTTCCAACTGCGGGGTGGTACTCGGTGAAGCCTCCGATTGCGGGGTGGTACTGGGCGAAGCCTCCGACTGCGGGGTGGTACTCGGTGAAGCCTCCGATTGCGGGGTGGAGCTCGGAGTCGGCGAACTCGGTTCAGCATTCGGAGTCCTCTCCCCAGGTAGCAAACCGTCAGCAGGCCTGGGAGTAGGATTTGGCGAAGCCGATCCGCCCGGATTCGGCGTTCCCTGATTCTGCCCTGCAGGATTTGGCTGTCGCACCGGATCTCTCGGACGCTGGAGTTGCGGCACCGGCACCAAGAAAAAGGCCATCGCCGCCAAAGCCAAACTCGATATCCCCACCACCGCAGGCAAACTCCGCTTCGCCAAAGGTTCGGCGGACTTGATATAACGCTTGGAAATTGGGGTTAATTGCAGAGACAATTCTGGCAGCGTCTGGGTGTCGGCAAAAAATTGATCGATCGCCTCCACTAAGTCAAATAGCTGTACCGTCGTCAAATCTAATTTTGCCGACAGTTCTGTTTTTTGATCGATTTGGGTAGCGCTGCCTGTTTCGGCTGGTAGAACGGTCAAACGGTGCGAATTCTCGTCTATTCTGTGCAACTGCACCGTACTCAAATTCGGGCCGTAGCGATCGGGATAATGCACTCCACTCATAAATTCTTGGGCGTAGCTGCTGACAGCCCTCACCAAGCTTTCAAAAAACTCCCGTCCCCCGCTGAGGGGTTCGCCGATGCCTGTCACATAACATTCAGCGCTCATTAGTATAGAAAGCACTGGCCGTGTATCTAACTGGCTAGATACCGATCCGTCGCTCAACCCTTCCAGAACCAGGGTGCAATTCGGCAGACTGTACTGACGCCTAATAGTCATTTTTATTCCACTTCTCCATCAAACAAGCTAACCCAGAAGCGCTGCATTCCGGCCGTCCCCGTACAAAATAGCAGTTTGCTCAACAAGTTTAAAGCGAGTTCGTTGAGCTTCTCGTCGGAATTGTAAGCTGCAACTAGCGATCGCTTCGGGTTCATGCGCGATCGAAAATGAGCTCGAAAGCGTTCTAAATAATCGGCAAGCTGCAAGTTCTCGCTGAGGGGGAGATTTCTCGATCGCAACTGCTGCGAATCTAGCAGCAACTGGCGAATTGTCGCGGTTAACTTGCGCGCCATATTACAGGCGATCGCCACCAGCGCTTTTGCCTCCACCACTGTCAGGGATCGGCGCTGGGTATAGCGTCTCAGCGGGTTAGTATTCCGCATCATCCAAAAGGCAACCCGATTTTTGATAATTGACTCCAATTCCAGGTCTTTTGACACTGCCAGCATTTCTTCCGCCCCTCCGAGATACAAGGCTTCGATCGCCAGCAACATCAAATCAATTTGCAATCTAGCCCGACGGGGACATCCGCCATCGTTCGGCGACAAGTCTGGCAAACTGTCTAAAATCAACGGGTTTGACTCGGTAAGCAAAGTTTCTGACGGCATTAAGATCACGGGAACATCCATTCCAAACAAACTATACGGTTATCCGAGGTCTCTGGCATGACAAATTCTCAATCAAAGACTCCTCTCGGATACTTTATTTTTATCAATCACTTTTATGTGTCTTTTAAATCTAGCAGCAACCGACCGTCACGGGCGAGAAACGGTGCCGGGAGTTCGATCGAACGCCGCCCGTTTCCCCAGCCGATCCCTTAAAGCTTTGTGATTTCCCGGCGAAGCTGGGGGAGAAACCGACGGTGGACGATCGAACTTGACCATTTCCAACTTAATGTCGGCAGGGGTCGCCCGTTATAACGGTACTCCGTTTAACGGGTGGGGAATGCCTACCAACAAAAAACTGAGCGATAGCGAAACGTCATTATTCTGGGGTTGTTTGTTGCTCAACATACTTTCTTAACTGCTCAATTGTCATACCGCCACAGCTAGTCACAAAATACGAACCCGTCCAGAAAACAGGTTTAGTATAGACTTGTTTTAATTCTACTGCAAACTCTTTTCTCAGTAGCCTACTAGAAACAGTTTTGTGTCATGCAGACGGTAAGTGTATAATAAATCTCATGATACTCACCTATTGCTACAGAATCAAGCCTAGTGCCGAACAGGAAGCCGTTATGCTCTATACCTTGGAGTTACTAAGACGGCACTGGAATTATGCGCTAGGTCAACGTCTAGATTGGCTGCGGCGTACCCGTTGTCAAATAGACCGATGTAGCTGTCGGAGCGAACCGATAGGAGATATTCCAGAAAAAGTAGATTATTACACCCAGCAATCAGCACTTAAAGAAACGAAGCTCATTTACCCCGAATACAAGAAAATTTGGGCAGAGTCTCAACAAGTTAACTTGCAGAGACTGCTTCATGCTTGGGAACGCTGGTTAATTCCAGATAAATCAGGCAAGCGTGGCGGACGACCTCGGTTTAAAAAAGCTGGAGAGTTACGCTCATTTGTCTATCCACGAATCAATTGTTCTAAGGCAGGAGCGTATCTAAGTAATGGAGTATTGAAGCTATCAAAGATAGGTGAGATGCCAGTTGTGATGCACCGCCCTATCCCTAATGGTTTTATTCTCAAGACTTGTACGATTATTCGCAAGGCAGATGGTTGGTATTGTTGTATTTCCCTGCAGGATTCTACAGTACCGTCGCCGTTACCAGTAGAAGAAATTAAGTCGGTCACGGCAATTGATGTGGGCTGCGAAAAATTTCTGACTACCGCACAGGGACAAGCCGTAGCAGTTCCTCGGTTTTATCGTTCATCACAAAATAGATTAGCCAGCGCGCAACGCAAATTAGCGCGTCAAGAAAAAGGTTCTAAAAATTGGGAGAAACAGAAAAATAGAATTGCACTATTACATTTGAAGGTGGCTAGATGCCGCAAAGAGTTTCATTATCACGTCGCACATTGGCTGTGCCAAACTTATGATTTAATTTCATTTGAAAATCTTAATATCAAAGGCTTAGCCCGTACCAGATTAGCGAAATCAATCCTAGATTGTGCCTGGGGCGCGTTCCTACAAATTCTGCAAGCAGTGGCGGTTAAACGCGGCAAGCAAACAGTAGAAGTGTCGGCTCGTGGCAGTAGTATTGAGTGTTCTAGTTGCGGTACGAGAGTTGAAAAGACCCTGAAAGATAGAGTGCATGAGTGTCCTAGTTGTCGTTTAACCATTGACAGAGATTGGAACTCAGCACTTGTATTATTAGCTCGTGGACTTGGGGCAGTTGGACTACCGCTTCCTGGCTGTGGAGGCTTAGGGGATGCCCAGCCGTCGATGCAGCAATTTCTGATTGTGAAATTGGAAGCTCCCGTTATAGTCGGTACTCCGACTTAACGGTGAGAGTTGTCACTTCTCGATTCCCCATTGCGATCGATCAATGTTCCTGCTTCTGCGATTTCGCCACCGCTTCTCTTTGAGCCGTAAAATCAGTAGCCGCCGCCCCATCCCTCAAACTAATTTTTCCCTTAAGGGTGTCTCCCTCCAAAATTCCTCGCAGTTTAACAGAACTGTTTTGAGCGATCGCACTGGAATCCCTGCAACCTTCTAAATTAGGAACCACACCCGACAAGCTCAATCCTTGAGTTTCCCACTTACCACCTAAAGAAGGTTTCTCCTCTGCTGTTTTTTTGCGATCGGCCTCGCTGCTACCTCGCAAATTACCGTTCAAATAAACACCAGATTGCTCGATTGTCAATACCAAAGCATCAGATTTCAGACATTCCGGCAAACTGTTAGCATCGAAGCGATAACTTCCCGCAAGTGCCGGAGGAGCCTTTAAATTTGTTTCGCCGTAAGCAGTTACTACTTTAAACAGCACGGCAACAATGGCGAGGGAAATACCATAAAATGATAACATTTTGACATTAAAATGAGGCATAATTTTGGTTGTTGGCAGTTGGCAGTTGGCAGGAAAGCAGTTGGCAGTTGACAGGAAAGCAGTTGGCAGTTGGCAGTTGACAGTTGACAGGAAAGCAGTTGACAGTTGTTAGTTGTTGGTTATTGGTAGTTGGTAGTTGGTTATTGGTAGTTGACAGTTGGTTTTTGGTTTTTGGTTTTTGGCAGTTGACAGTTGGATGCTGGCAGTTGACAGTTGACAGTTGTTTTTTTTGCAGTTGGCAGTTGAATGTTGACAGTTGGTTGTTGGTTTTTGGTTTTTGCCACTTAGTTGTTAGCAGTTGGTTGTTGACGGTTGACAGTTGGCATTAAACATTAGGCATTAAGAAGTTGATATTAAAAGCTAACAACTAACCACCAACAACTGCCAACTACCAACTGCCAACTAACCACCAACAACTGCCAACTAACCACCAACAACTGCCAACTACCAACTGCCAACTAACAACTGACTACCTTCGAGGAAGTACCGAAGCCAAGTGCGATCGCGCTTTAACGTAGCACCGCGCAATCAGCAGCGAAGAATGACACTGTACCGCCAATTCATCAGTATACTGTCCCAACGTTTGGCGCTCAATTCCCCACTCCCGACTCGTACCCGCAATAGTCAAATCAGCATTAGCAGAAGCCGCAATCACCGCTTGAATGGGATCGGCAGCCTCCACAATCGGAGTTTCAATGCGCGATCGCACCTCAATAGGCAACTGTTCCATCACTCGCTGAAACTCGTAACTCAGCTCGTTGTCCTCCAACCCGTTTACCCCCACCCGCAGCACCGTCAAACGGCGTTCCTCGCTATTAACTAACAGTCTCAGCGCCAATTCTAAGCCCAAATCATCGTGAATATTTGCAGCGTAAGGCACTAACAAATTATTCAACCGTTCCCGGCCTCTGTCAACAAAAATTGCTACATCCACCTTAGCGCTGCTGAGAATTTGACCGACACGCCCTCCCAAACGGTTGCTGCTAAAAGTCGGCCTGTGCCATCCTACCAAAATCAAATCCGCGCGATCTAGTTCCGCAATTTGCGCCGTTTCCCGCGCCACATCCTTAGTAACCCGAATGATCGGATGCACGAATTTTCTCGCCTCCGGCAGTTCCAAACTATCAATTAATTCTGATAATTTCAAGCGGCGCTCTTGAATAATGCGATCGGCTTCCGCAGGCGTACTTTGAAAAGCATAATCCTCATTGAATTCGATCAAACTCAGAGGATGAACCGCCGCCGACTGCAAATCGTTACCGCCCGTACCCGCAGCCGGCAGCGCCAGCCCTACTGCTAGTTGCAGCAAACCTTTCTGCGTGCTAGGATTAGCAACTGGTACTAAAATTCGATAAGTTTTCAGCAAGTTGTTAACTGTTTCTTCGCTGCTACTAGCAATTGGTAAATCTTCTAATTCTGAATCCTCAGAGCTAACTTCTGAAATATCTAACCGAATTAACCGTTTGGGATAAGTCCACTCCAGCAGCGGCGAAGTCATAAAAGTTGTGACTAATGCCATAATAACTAACATTGTAAATAGCACCGGCGAAATCACACCCAGAGAAAGACCGATATTCAATACAATTAGTTCAGTCAAACCGCGAGTGTTCATCATCCAACCAAGCGCAGAAGCTTCGCGGTTGCTAATACCGCAGACTCTAGCAGCCGTATAAGTGCCGACATATTTTCCAATAATTGCTACTCCCAAAACTGCGGCGCACAGCAGCCACAATTCGGGACTGTTGAGCAGGCCGATTTGAGTACGCAAACCGCTGTAAGCAAAAAAGATGGGCAGCAGAAATATTAGGACAAAATCTTCGGTTTTTTCAGCTAATTCTCTGGTGAGTCCGGCATTTTTTGGCATTGCAGCACCAAGCAAAAATGCACCGAAGATTAAATGAATGCCGATCAATTCAGTAATTAAGGCAGAAGCTACAACTCCCATGTAAATTCCCGCCAGCACTAACTGCGTTAATCTGCCCGTGCGGTTGTAGTGCTTGGAAAGCCGCTGCAAGAACCAGCGGACTACAGTCATCATGAAACCAATGTAAATTAAAGATTCAATAATGGTCGGCAAAGCGCCCAGCATCGAATTAGTTCGAGTAACTGCGATCGCCACCGCTAACAAACACCACGCCGTCACATCATCTACTGCAGCGCAAGTCAGGGCCAGCGTCCCCAATTTTGTATTCTGCAAGTTGTGTTCTGTAATAATTCGGGCTAGCACCGGAAAGGCAGTAATTGACATCGCAGCGCCCAAAAACAGGGCAAAGGCTGTAAATGAAACGGTATTATTTGAAACAATCGGATACAGCAGCATTGCTAGGATGCTTCCCAGGGAAAACGGCACTAAAATGCTGACGTGGGAAGTTAAGATCGCTACATCTAAATTGTTTTTGAGATACTTAGGGTTCAGTTCTAAACCAATCAAGAACATGAAAAATATCAGCCCTACCTCAGACAGCACGTTGAGGAAGGGAACGGCTTCGGCTGGAAAAAGTGCTGTTGCTAAATCTGGTGCAACTAAGCCAAACAGAGAAGGCCCGAGCATAATTCCTGCTACAATTTCTCCAATGACTTGAGGTTGTTTGATCGATCGAAATGCTAAACCGACAAGTCTCGAAAGTGCGATCACAATTAGAACTTCAAGCAAGACGAGAATGGGGATGGGCATGGCGTTTTTAGCTTTGGGATTTTTGCGGTGCCAGAGGGAACTCGTAAAGCCAGTAGAATTGCCGATCAAACAAAATGGCTCAAAGCTCGATCGAACTAAAGAAGGCGCAAGACACGCACCAACAACGCCATTGTCTCACAACCTAACTAAGGCTTTGACAACCTTGTTATATGGATTTTTTGTTTTTGTAAGCAGCGCTTGCGAGTAACTCGCAACCGTAGGGTACGCCCCACGCACCAAGCCAGGCCGCATCTGGCTCCCTGGGGCGCGCACCCTACGGATAACCCAACCAAATGGCGATCGGATTGTCAGCAAAACTGGTGTGTCCTGTGATAAACTAGACAAGTTGTTTAAGTTCGCACATCCGGGTTTTCGGGTGTTTCCAAGGTGCAAATCTTGAGAAATACTACCGGGTGGAGGATTAACCCGAATACAGGAGTTTAAAATACAATGCCAGTAGTCAGTTTGGCTCAAATGCTAGAGTCAGGAGTTCACTTCGGACACCAAACCCGCCGGTGGAACCCGAAAATGTCTCCCTACATTTTTACAGAGCGCAACGGGGTTCACATCATCGACCTAGTGCAAACCGCTCAGCTTATGGAAGATGCCTACGAGTACATGAGAGTGGCCTCAGAAAAAGGCAAAAAGTTTTTGTTCGTGGGTACAAAGCGCCAAGCTGCCGGGATTGTAGCGCAAGAAGCTCAACGCTGCGGCGCTTACTACGTCAACCAGCGCTGGCTGGGGGGAATGCTCACCAACTGGACGACGATTAAGTCCCGCGTGGAGCGCCTCAAGGATTTGGAGCGCCGCGAGGAAATCGGTGCCCTAGATTTGTTGCCGAAAAAAGAAGCTTCGGTGCTGCGCCGAGAAATGGCAAAACTCCAGAAGTATCTGGGCGGGATCAAAACTATGCGTAAGATTCCCGACGGAGTGGTGCTGGTAGACCAACGCCGCGAGTATAATGCTGTGTTGGAATGCCAAAAGTTGGGAATTCCCATCGTCTCTCTGTTGGACACCAATTGCGACCCGGATTTGGTTGACATTGCGATTCCGGCAAATGACGATGCTATTCGATCGATCAAGCTGATTGTCGGTAAGTTGGCTGATGCCATTTACGAAGGTCGTCACGGTCAGCCCGGTGGCGACGGTGACTACGACGACGACTACGAAGGTGGCTACGAAGGCGCTGAATATGATGGCGAAATCGAAGAATTGGATGACCCCAATTATGTAGACCCCGACGAAGCCGCTGAGGCCGAGGGCGAAGAGACCGAAAGCTAATATTGCGATCGGAATTTGACACCAGGCAATTAAAAATTAAAGATTGAAAATTAAAAATAATAATTATTTTTAGTTTGATATTTTTGATTTTTAATTGTACATGGCACGAGTCTAAGTCATTAGTAGAGTTCTGGCAAAAGCATTCATTGTGTTAGTGTTAGCACCAAAATTAATTGGGGTGCTACACGTACAAAGTCCGCCCTAATGCCGACTAGGTATTTCTTCACTCCTGTCCAATCATTAACATTAAGATTAGTAACTAATGACTAATGACTAATGACTAATGACAACTAAGAGGGCGGACACGCACCATCCACCGCCCCTACTGACTAATGACTAATGACTAATGACTAATAACTAATTTTGATTGGGAACTTAAGGAAGATGGCGGATATATCTGCAAAACTTGTTAAAGAATTGCGCGACAAGACTGGCGCTGGCATGATGGACTGCAAAAAAGCCCTCATTGCAAACGAAGGCGATATCGAAACATCAATTGAGTGGTTGCGGAAAAAAGGTCTGGCTGGGGCTGACAAAAAAGCCGGACGGGTTGCCTCAGAAGGACTCGTAGGCAGCTACATTCACACGGGCGGCCGCGTGGGAGTGCTGGTGGAAGTTAACTGCGAAACTGATTTTGTGGCACGCCGCGAAGAATTCCAAAGTTTAGTACGCAATATTGCGATGCAAATTGCAGCTTGCCCGAATGTGGAATACGTGAACCTTGAAGATATTCCTGCCGAAATTGTCGAAAGAGAAAAGGCAATAGAAATGGGCAAGGATGACTTGGGCAACAAGCCGGACAATATCAAAGAAAAGATTGTTCAAGGGCGGATTGACAAGCGCATGAAAGAGTTATGTTTGATGGATCAGCCTTTTATTCGAGATCAAAATATCTCGGTGGAAGAGTTGGTGAAACAAACCATCTCCCAAATCGGAGAAAATGTCCAAGTGCGCCGCTTCGTGCGCTTTGTGTTAGGCGAAGGCATTGAGAAGGTAGAAGCTAACTTTGCCGATGAAGTAGCAGCCCAAATGGGTGCTCAGTAATTCACAATTAAGATTGGGAATTGAAATTAAAAATGTGAAAATTAGCTTTTCACATTTTTAATTTTTAATGACAAAATGGGTTTAAAGTAGTCGTAGGGTGCGTCGTCCTCAAAAAATACAAAACAAATATCGACAATCTTACAGTGACGCACGTAAGATAATTTATCGAAAATTGTACTAGAAAACAATTGTTGGCTTTGTTTCCACGGATCGGAAGTGTCAGGTAGTCGCCTTCATATTGTCGATTGAATTTAGAGATTGTTTACGGCGACACACCCTAGGAATTTTTAGTTTTATACGATGTCCTATTTTAATTTTATACGGGAGATATGGTGGGAGCAAGAGAACGCATAGAGCAAGATTTGGCAGGACTAGAAGAGAGTTTAGCAGCCTTGAATGTGGAGTTTCGCAGTACATACGACAGTTATTTAACTTCC
Organism: Microcoleus sp. S36a_B3; assembly: GCF_036700745.1. Lineage (NCBI taxonomy): Bacteria > Bacillati > Cyanobacteriota > Cyanophyceae > Oscillatoriales > Microcoleaceae > Microcoleus > Microcoleus sp. S36a_B3. Next base: position 252,877 of record NZ_JAUBPN010000006.1, read on the forward strand.
TTGGGACAAGCGGTGCGGCAGCAGTTAATTTTGGCTTGCTATCACCTTTGCACTCAATCCGCGCCGGAGTCGTTTCTCAAGTTGTCCTTCGATGGGCGGCAAAAAATGCAGCAGTCTGTAAGGCTTTTGGCTGCTGCGTCGGAGGAAAAATTGCGATCGCTAGTGACTGAAGCAGAGGCAGAGGAAGAGGAAGAGGAAGAGGAAGAGGACTTCGACAAAAACGAAGAAGAGGAAGAGGAAGAGGAAGAAGAGGAGGAAGAGGAAGAAGAAGAGGAAGAGGAAGAAGAAGAGGAAGAGGAAGAGGAAGAGGAAGAGGAAGAGGAAGAGGAAGAGGAAGAGGAAGAGGAAGAGGAAAAGAAACAACTTTCAGCCATTAACTATCTATTTTCAGTGGCAAATTATCATGTGCCAAATGCTAATTCTCCCGAAAGTTTGGCGCGCTGGCAAAATAGTATTGAAAAGTCGATCGTCCTGATTCTCAAACTGCTTTCTCGTGACACCAACCGCTTGCTGCAACAGTCGGGAATCTTGCCCAATCAATTGCCAGAACCTATTCTAGAAGCTGCTTATGCTGCTGAAGCTTCGGGCGACAGCGTTGCTGGGCCGCCTAACTTATTAAACTTAATCGTTCAAGCCGATAGCTCTTCGGCACCGCCAAACTTAGCACAAGCACAGGTTACTATGGCCGTGCACATTACAGCAATTAAACTGCGGTTGTCAGAAATAGAGTTTGCCGATGCGGGAACTTCGGCTTGGCGCCAGCAAGTTCGCAACCTCTCTGTGAAGTTAAACTCCCTAGGCCGGGATTACCAGAAAAAGCAGCGGGAACTTGCTGTGGTGGAGGCTGAGTCGGCTTGGCGATCGAGTTGGTTTGAAGATTAGTCAGTTGGTTGTTGGCAGTTGGCCGTTGACAGTTGGCAGTTGGTTGTTGGCAGTTGGTTGTTGTCTGGGATTCTTGAGCTATGATTAATGACTAATGACTAATGACTAACAACTAATGACTAACAACTAATGACTGATGACTGATGACTAATGACTAATAACTAATGACTGATGACTAACAACCAACCAGAATGGCAGCGATTGCAAAAAGCTCTTTCAGTAGAAGCCGATCGCGGATTTAACGACATCCAGGGCACCCAATACCGCTTCAGCGAGTTTCTCGGCTTGAGTTTGAGACAGTTAGCCGGTGTTGTGGCGGCTTCTGCGCGCGATCGTGCCAGACAACTAGCTGTGGAATTTGACATCTACCCGCAGAAGGATCTCGAACAGCGCCAGCATTCGATCGCCATTACAGTGAGTTTCCTCAGACAAATGGAGCAAGTTTGGGAAGAACAAACCACACAAGTCAGACCCGCAAACGCCGCCGAGTCGGTCGCCCCAGCCGTTTCCGTTCCCCGAACAGCACCGCTGAGTGCGGCACCGCCACCGCCCAGCTTGACCCTCGACCAACCCTTAACCCGCGTCACCGGCATCGGCCCCGCCAACGGCAACCGCTTGTTAAAACTCGGTTTAAACACTGTATACGACTTGCTTTACTACTATCCCCGCAACCACATCGACTATGCAAAGCAAGTACAAATTCGCGAGTTGGTAGCAGGGGAAACTGTGACTTTAATCGCCGAAGTAAAGCGGTGCAATTGCTTTTCTAGCCCGAAGAATAAGAAATTAACGATATTAGAAGTAATTTTAAAAGACCGCACGGGAGAAATAAAAATTAGTCGCTTTTTTGCCGGGCCTCGCTACAGCAATCGCGGCTGGCAAGAATTCAAAAAGCGCGAGTATTGTACTGGTGCGGTGTTGGCTGCTTCGGGGTTGGTGAAGCAGGGTAAATATGGCATTACTTTAGATAATCCTGAGTTGGAAGTATTAGACGACTCCGGCGGTGCGATCGAATCTATGAAAGTCGGCCGCCTGATACCTGTTTATCCGCTGACGGAAGGGGTAGACGCGGGTTCGGTGAGGCGATCGATTTTGGCTGCGATGCCGGCGGCGAAACTATTACCGGAATCGCTACCGGATGATTTGCGCGAGCGTTACGGTTTAATGGGTTTAGCCGATGCGGTGGCAAATATTCACTTTCCGCTCGATCGCGATTGCTTGTCCGCCGCCCGCCGACGCCTAGTTTTTGACGAATTTTTCTACCTGCAATTAGGACTTTTGAAGCGCCGCCAAACCCAAAGAAAAGCCCAAGCTAGCGCAGTCATTCTTCCTAGCGGCAAATTGATCGAACATTTCTATGAAATCTTGCCTTTTGCCTTGACAAATGCCCAGGAAAGAGTAATTAATGACATCCTCAACGATTTGGCTTCGTCGCAACCGATGAACCGATTAGTACAAGGCGATGTCGGCGCGGGCAAAACCGTAGTCGCCGTAGTCGCAATGCTAGCAGCAATTCAATCGGGTTATCAAGCCGCTTTAATGGCACCGACAGAAGTTTTAGCAGAACAGCATTACCGTAAATTGGTAGGTTGGTTTAATTTGATGCACTTGTCTGTGGAACTGTTAACTGGTTCGACAAAAGTAGCCAAGCGCCGAGAAATTCACAGCCAGTTAGAAACGGGAGAATTGCCTGTTTTAGTGGGAACTCACGCGCTGATTCAAGATACAGTAAATTTCCACAAATTAGGTTTGGCGGTAATTGACGAACAGCACAGATTTGGGGTGCAGCAGCGGGCTAAATTGCAGCAAAAAGGCGAATCTCCGCACGTTTTGACGATGACGGCAACTCCCATTCCCCGGACGCTGGCGCTGACGCTGCACGGCGATTTAGATGTGAGTCAAATTGATGAACTTCCCCCCGGTAGGCAGGCAATTCAAACGACGGTTCTGTCGGCAAAAGAACGCATCCAGGCTTACGATTTGATTCGCCGGGAAGTGGCGAGCGGCCGTCAAGTTTATGTGGTGCTGCCACTGGTGGAAGAGTCGGAAAAGTTGGATGTGCGATCGGCAATTGAAGAAAAAGAAAAACTTCAAAGCAGTGTATTTCCTGAGTTTAAGGTGGGTTTGCTCCACGGCAGGATGAGCAGTGCGGACAAAGATGAGGCAATTACGAAGTTTCGAGACAAAGAAACTGATATTTTAGTATCTACAACTGTGGTGGAGGTGGGAGTAGATGTGCCGAATGCTACGGTAATGCTGATTGAAAATTCGGAGCGTTTTGGACTGTCGCAATTGCACCAATTGCGGGGTCGTGTCGGCCGGGGCAGCAACCGTTCTTATTGTTTGTTAATGCCGGGTTCTAAGACGGCGGAAGCTATGCAGAGAATGAAGGTTTTAGAACAATCTCAGGATGGTTTTTTTATTGCGGAAATGGATATGAGATTGCGGGGGCCGGGTCAGGTTTTGGGAACTCGGCAGTCGGGTTTGCCGGATTTTGCTTTGGCGAGTTTGGTGGAAGATCAGGAGGTTTTGGAGTTGGCGAGGGCTGCCGCACAAATGGTGATTGAGAATGATGAAAGTTTGAATCAGTGGCCTGTGGTGCGGGATGAGTTGGAGAGGAGATATCAGCGGATGATGAGCGGCTCGATTTTGACTTAAGAAACCCAAAAAACCCGGCGGTTGAAACCACGTCTACACAGACACTCACGCGCCTGCGCGGGTTGAAGATTTTAGGCGATGATTTTCACATTTCCGAATACTCTCTTCGTCGGCTTGGAGTGGACATCGTTTGACTTTCTGGCGGTTTCGTAAGGATTCAGGTATCTGAAACGTAGTCACAGAGGGACTTGTAAAATTCAAAAATTCGCTAAATCAATAGCTTGATTCTCAATAAATACGAAAATAAAAGCTTTCATGGTTTCTTAATAAGAATAAAGATTTTACGATAATTCGATCAAATGCTTATGCCCTATAGGTTTTACTACTTTTGGCATGACCTGAATCCTTACGTTTTTGCAATCGAGCCAAATGCTTCGGTTTAATCAGACTCATTTACCTAATTACCTAATAAACGCTCGATCGCAATTGAAACATCGGGAAAAGCCAGGGGGTTAATATTACCGTGAGTCAGAGTTTCTCTGAATTGATAGCCTTCATCGGTAGGATCTCGAAACACGATTAATTCCATAGTTCGCAAATTGACAACCCAATACTCGGCAATCCCGGCTGCTGCGTAAATTTTGCTTTTAATTCCCAAGTCTTTAGTTAGGGTAGAATTGGAGTATTCTATCAGCCAAAAGATGTTTTCTGGATAGGGATGATGTTCTCGATAATTTTGTCCCAAACGTTGAATTACAGCGATATCTGGTTCGGGTTCGGAGTTGTTAAGTGGCAAGGTAATCGGCTTACCTTGCCGCACTTTAGCCCGATCGCCCAGCAAGTACATTAGGTACTCTCCAGCCTCATCGCTACAGTAAGCATGAGATTCTCCTTCGGGAGCTATTTCGATGATTTCTCCACCTATTAGTTCAACTTTTCGCCCTTCCAGAATGCCGGCTTCAATGATGCGGTGGTAGTCTGCAACCGTCCATTTTACAGTTGTGACGCTCACGGCGATTACTCCTATGTTTTTAGTGTTATTTTACAGGCGATCGCACATTTATCTCAAAGAGGTTGGCAATCCAGATTTCACCTCTGATTGTCATGCCAAATCCTCATGTTTGAGGAGTTCTGAATATTGGCTGATTCCGAGTTCCGCAAGCTGTCGGTCTTCTTCGGCAAATTCGCTGTAGAGTTCAGCTAAGTTAGTTTCATCGATCGCAGGAATACTCACTAATCTGGCACGGAATTTCAGGAAGCTAATAAATTCAACTACTTGTTGGAGTTGTTCTCGATCGAACTTTTCTAATTCTTGTTGGATTAACTCTCTCATGACAGTTATATTTGTTGTCAAGTTTTCTGTATTATAGCCCGATCGCCCATCAATCCAAAAGTGCGATCGGCTCTCCTGAGTTTGTGGTGTAAAATGTACCTACTAATACATTTACCGTTATGAGCTTCCATCTAGATTATCTATTAGCCTTGCCTGGAGTCAGGGTTGAAACTTGTACTCAAGTTGAGGGAAAAATTTTCTTGGGACTGAGCATTTTATCAGAAGGAATTGTTTGTCATCATTGTAACAATCCTACCAAAAAACTGCATCAAAATCGACCAATTTTAGTAAGAAATTTGTCGGTTTTTGGTCGTCCTGTATATCTAAAAATCCCACGACGGCAGTTTTACTGTCCTAACTTACTCAACGGTATCCAACAGAAAAATTAGATTTTTTGGACGTTAAAAGACGGCATACTCAACGATACGAACAAAATATTTATGAGCGTGTTAAACAATCGAGCCTGGAGCAAATTGGTAGAGAATAAGGACTGAGTTATGACGAAATAAAAGGAATATTTGAGCAGGTAAACACCCTAAAAAAAAACGAATTGGCAACGGGTTAAACGAATTGGTCTGGATGAGATAAGTATGCGAAAATGTCAAGGAAATTTTGTGACTGTTGTGAGTGACCTGGGCGAAGGTAATTTAATTGAGATGATTGATTCTGATCGCTGTGAAGAAATCATTGAAGTCCTGATGCAACAAGCAATTGAGGTTCGTGAACAAGTTGAGGAAGTCAGTGTTGATATGTGGGGAGGATTCCCTAAAGTTATCAAAAAAGTATTCCCAAATGCCAAAGTTATTATTGATCGTTTTCATGTGATGGAAGTAGTTAATAAAGACTTAAATAAGTTACGTAGAGCAGCCGAAATAACAGATAGGTAAAGTAAATATTTATTATTATGTAGTCGACTAAAATTAAATCAAGACCAGATTGATAAATCATAAATGACACTAGAAAAATCCGAATGTTTTCGAATTGCGTATGAGATGAAAGAAAAATTTAGAGAAATATATGAGACTAATTTGACGGTACAAAAAGGGCAGAAGAAAATCAAAGTATGGCTAAATCATGCACAAGTATTTTTTAGAGAAGCTGCATCAACAATTGAGAATCATTTTGAGGGTATTTGCAACTACTTTCTTCATCGCATAACAAGTGGAGTCATGGAAGGAATCAACAATCGGATTAAGTTGATAATGCGGCAAGGGTATGGTTTTTCTAATTTTAATAATTTTAGGAATCGCGTATTAGCTTGCTTTTCTGATTAGATAAACTTATAACCATAAGTTCAGGAGAGCCGTGCGATCGCCCATCAATCCAAAAGTGCGATCGCCCATCCACAAAAAAACCCGATCGCCCTGAAACCGACCGAAAATTTGTCTGCTTTGTGGCACAGTCCGCCGGGGGTTGAAACCCCCGTCTCATAGCTAAAGTCGGTTGAAACTGAGATCTTGCACCATTCTCAATTAGCCATACTGCCAACCACTAACAGTGATGTCAAAACCCTGCTGACGATCTAAACTCTGGGTGCGATCGATATTAATTAACAGCCCCAAAACTACTAGAGATGCCAACAAAGTTTCTCTCGCCAGTAGCGCCGCCTCTCCCCAATATGGCAAGGTAGTTTTTCCCGATGCTAGATATGCCCAGAAGGCGAGAAAGTAGGCAATAAAAGATAATACTAGCCAGCGATAAACTCCCAATAAAGTGCTTTGTCCAAACCGATGCAAACCAAACCAATTTTTCACTGTTTTAAAGAATCCTTCCATCTGCCAACGTCTTCTACCGAGTCGAGTAATGTAGACAGCAGATAAAGGTTTTGTCGAAATTACAAAGCATTTTTCGAGACTGCCATCATCCCGTTTGAGCCAATACCAAGACAGGGTGACTGGAAAGTTTAATCCTTGCAGCACTACTTACTGACCTCTTTGCAGTCCTTGGTTTACCTGCCGTGCATCTGCCAACCTCCGATCGCTCCTAATCCCAAAAATACCACTTGTACGTGGTTGTTTTTTTACCCAGTTGAGCATTTCTATACTGCCAAATGCGCTATCACCTAATACTCGGATTTCATAATGTGCTGTTAAGGTTTTTGGCAGAGTTTTTAGCAATCTTTGACCGAGTTTTATTGGCACCAACTCTCCCTTGCCCCGATAGACTCGGAACCCCCAGCGTACTCGACTTCTTCCCACAAGTATGTAGAGGACTAACAGGTGCAATCCTCATTTACCATTATAAACTATAATTAGTTTCCCTAACCCTGAGAACTTACCAATTTTTTCGAGGGTGGTCATATCCAAAATTACCGTCAAAATTGGTCGCCTCCCAACCCGTCTTTCGGCTTTGACTTGCCTGATAATTTTGGTTCGCACAACTCGAATTACTGCCCGCACTGACCATTGGTAATGATTGAGGAAGCGACTAATCGCGCTGGCACTTACTGTTTGAGAGTGAGTCGGGTAAACTTTGTCATGTTGCTTCCAGAAATAGACCTAGCAAGGCTCGCAGACTTTTTCGTTGATATTTGCTTGGCATTAAATCCATGAAGGTATAGACTAATGCTTGAGCATAATTAAGAAGGGTTGACATTAACTTATCACATTGTTTATACGTCCTGTTTTTCATATTTTGGCACAAAATGCCAGGGCTAATTGAGAATGGTGCAAGATCTCAGTTGAAACCGACTAAAGATTCGCAGGAAACCGATACACATCAACTAACTCTTCAGTCTTCTTTCGGAGGACTTTCGCTATGAGACAGGGGTTTCAACCCCTGGCGGACTCGGCGACGAACCAATTAGCCCCGACTGCGCGGACTAACTAACGGACTAACAAATCAAATGCGATCGCCCATCAACAAAAAATGCGATCGCGGGGGTTCAGAAACCGGGTTTTTTCCGAAATACTTCCCTACAACCCACAGATTCGGGCAAAAACCCGGTTTCTTGGATTATCGCCCGCCGCTAACTCCCTCCAATCGCAGGAAATGCACCCTGCCCAACGAATCCCCCGCTACAACTGTCACTCCATCAGGCAAAATTGCACAGCAATTAAACTCAGCATCTCCGCTGAAACTAGCAATTTCTTTGCCATTAAGCAAATCCCAGATTTTCAGGGTTTTATCGTCTGAAGCGGAAATCGCTCTCTGGCCGTCGGGTGCGATCAATACTGCTCTTACCTCGCTAGTATGACCCGTGAGCTTTTTCAGTTCCCAGCCGCTGTCTGTATCCCAGATTTTCAAGGTTTTATCCCATGCAGCCGAAATCGCTGTTAGGCCGTCTGGTGCGATCGCTACTGCCGTTACATAGCCAGTATGACCGGTGAGAGTTTTCAATTCCCAACCGCTGTCTGTGTCCCAGATTTTCAGCGTGCTATCACTTGAAGAAGAAATCACGGTCTTGCCGTCGGGTGCGATCGCTACTGCGTTTACACCGAAAGTATGACCGATGAGAGTTGTCAATTCCCAGCCTGTCTCGATGTCCCAGATTTTCAGGGTTTCATCGCATGAAGCGGAAATCGCGGTTTTACCGTTGGGTGCGATCGCCACTGCTGTTACCCCGCTACTATGACCCGTGAGAGTTTTCAGTTCCCGACCTGTCTTGGTGTTCCAGAGTTTCAGGGTTTTATCCCATGAAGCGGAAATCGCGGTTTTACCGTTGGGTGCGATCGCCACTGCTGTTACCGAGTAACTATGACCGGTGAGAGTTTTCAGTTCCCGGCCTGTCTCGGTGTCCCAGATTTTCAGCGTATTATCCCCGGAAGCGGAAATCGCGGTTTTGCCGTCGGGTGCGATCGCCACTGCATTTACGCCGTCAGTATGACCGGTGAGAGTTCTAAGTTCGGTACCTGTCTCGGTGTCCCAGATTTTCAGTTCATTCCGTGAAGCGAAAATCGCTGTTTTACCGTCTGGTGCGATCGCAACTGCATCTACCTTGCCAGTATGACCGGTGAGAGTTCGCAGACATCCTTCTCCAGGTTGCTCTAAATTAGCCTTCAAAGGCCGCAACCAAACACTATCTTTCCACTGCTTTGCCTGTTCCAACATCCCCTGAATCTCAGGCACCTCAAAATCCAGCAACCTCCCCAACAATTGCCCAGCCAACTGCGTTTTATCCCCATCCAAAACCTGCGCCGACTTACGAATTGCCCCTTGAATCAATCTCAGAGTTTGACTTTGCCCCTCCGACAACAAAACATCAGAAACCCTCGCCAAATCATAATCATCAATTAACGCTTGAACCCCCAAAAATTCCAGTTTCATCTCAATAAAACCGAAATCCGTCAACCAAGCACAATAACGGTCAACCTTCCCCCCTTTCGCAAATCTCTTCGGCAGGGTGGATTAATTGTCAACGCAATAATGTATCATAGAAGAGGCAATCAGATATTACCATCGGGTAAAACTATCACTATAGGACAAAGAATTAATGAATTTATTAGAAGCGATTAAATTAGTTCCAGACCATCGAAAAAACCGAGGAATTAGACATCCACTCTGGCTTATGCTCACCATAATTTTGTTGGGTAGTTGCACGGGATATTGGGGGTATAAGCCCTTGGTAGAATTTACAAAAAATCATCGAAAAACCCTCATAAAATTATTGGCTCTCCCGCCGGATATTCGCTTTCGATCAGATTCAAGGTTTAGAAATATAATTCAAGCATTAGATTTTGAGATTTTAGCAGTTGTTTTTAATGTGTGGTGTAAACAAACATTGTCAATAGACGAAGGAGAATTGATGGCAATGGACGGAAAAAGCCTTAAAAGTACCTTGACAGGTGGTAACAGCTCTTACCACAACTTTGTCACTATGGTTTCCGTTTAGAGTCATCATCATGGATGGGTAGTGAGACATCAAGT